>CAZTIX010000113.1:0-3516 GCA_964613935.1 uncultured archaeon | reverse complement strand
ATAGTAATTGGTTTTTGTTTTTTCGGAGTCTTGTCTGGAAGATCCCTACAAGGCTTCTTGGATTATTCTTACGATTTAAATAAAAACCGTAGGACCTTTCAAACACTCTTTGGATTTAGAAGGTCAGCTATAATCCTAATACTGCTCACCGCATTTGCTTACATTACATTCATGGTCTTATTCTCTTATTTTGTACAAGGTGGGATAGTTTTTATTGTATCAATGTGTGTCTTCTTTATCATAGCAGTGTTCTCAATTTTACCGTTTCTAGGTAGTTTTAACACAAAGAGAGCCTTTTTTTCCTATCAAATGGGAAAATTATACTCTTTGGGTATTTGCTGGTCTATATTAATCACATACCTTTTTACAATCTAAAGAAATGAAGATAATTCAACTATTGAGGGGAGTCTTATGGAATAAGATACACTTTTCCCAAGGCCATATCTCATTTTATGATACGCGTATGGAAATGATGCTTTCCTCATTATTTGGGAATCTACTAACTTCTTCAAAGAATTTCTGGAAAGAAGCATTATTTCAGTATAAACTTTCAAAAAGAGCATACAGAGACACGCTTTTTAATCCTCTGATAGCACATGGTCTCAAAAGTGACAAATTGATTTCATTGATATTGAACTTTGCTGACCTTGGTGGGTGGGGCAAAATGACTTGTGCTTCTTCGCAGATACGAAAGGGGAGGGCGGTATACATAGTCAAAGATGGTGCAATGGCCTCCGTGTATCTGCGAGATTATGGTAAATCCAAATATCCAGTATGTCATGTCTTGAGAGGCGCAATGGCTGCTGGAGCATCAGCAATCCACGGAAAACTCGACATAGACGCAGTCGAAACCAAATGCCTGGCAAAGGGAGACCCATATTGCGAGTTTCTAATCAAGCCGCGAAAAGAATTTCTTAAAACAGAAAACAAGGAGTACAAAAAGCAGCTGGGTCTGGAATGATTGCGCCGAAGGAATATCTGCAAAAGGAGTCAAAAGCCATCGATGAAGCTTTGTCTGAGATTAGTTTTGATGACTCTACAATAACAGACATGTTCAGGTATGCTGTCGCCACCGGCAGGAGGCTGAGGGGCGCGCTCGTTCTGATATCCGCCAAAGCGGTTGGGGGGAACCCGACCGAGGTCGTGCCGGCCGCCGCGGCGGTTGAGCTACTGCATAAGTCCACCCTGATTCACGACGACATAATCGATGAAAGCGGAGTCAGGCGGGGTAAGAAGGCCTTCCATGTTGTCTACGGGTCAAGCAAAGGCGTCATAATGGGCGACCTGCTATGCGCGCGCGCGTTTGACTATCTGCAACGCTTGGAGGGAATGGGCGATCTCCGGAGTCTCGAAGCCCATGGGATTTTGGCCGACGCGTTGAACGCGATATACGAGGGGCAGCACATGGATTTGGCTTTTGAGGGGGGCTTTCGCGGCAATGAGGATGAATTCTTTGAAATGCTGACTCTGAAATCGGCCCGCCTCATAGAGGCTTCAGCCATGCTGGGCGCCACGCTGGGCGGAGGGCGCGACGAGGAAATCAAGGCCTTGGCGTCATATGCCAAGAACCTGGCCATCGCCTTTCAGATACAGAACGACATCAACAACCTTACTGGAGCGGAGAGAAAGCTCGGCATAAAGAAGGCGGCCGACCTTTATCAGGGAAAGTGCTCGCTTCCCATACTTCACGCCCTTCGCCGTGCCGAGAAGGATAAGAAGGACCGGATATACTCGACACTTGCTATGAAAAACCCGAGCAAAAGAGAGGTGTCGGAGCTAATCAGGGCTCTGGAAGAGCAGGGTTCATTCGACTACGCCAGGAATCATGTGGAGAGATTCCTCGGAAAATCCAGGAGGTCCCTGCGAAACCTCAGGGACTCCAAAACCAAGGAATTTCTATCGCAACTGGCGGTGCCGACGACGCATAGCTGGTACTGGTGACAATGGCAATTGATCCAAGGGAGGAAATGGAGAAGAAAACCGGTCCAGTTGTGGCTATGCTAAAAGAAATAGAGATTAGAAACGGGGAACTAAACAGGATGTACCATGCTACCATTGACGGAGGCCAGCGACTCAGGGCGGCGTTGGTCATGTTGGGCTGCGAGGCCGTTGGTGGCGAGTCCGAAAGGGCGGTTGCCGGCGCTGCAGCGATTGAACTGATGCACAAATTCACATTGGTCCACGACGATTTGATAGACCAAGAAGACTACAGAAGGGGGAGACGGTCCTTCTACGATGTTTTCGGCTCAAAATATGCCATAATCATGGGAGATTTTCTGATTTCTATGTCCTTCAGAATGCTCAAAAACCTGCTTACTGACCACGCCCCAAGAACTGTCCTTGAGTGTAGTAGGATATTGTCAGACTGCTTGAACGACCTTTGCATGGGGGAGCTTAAGGACTGCCTTTTTGAAGACAGGGTCAATGTGACCATCGAGCAATACATCCAGATGGTTGAAGGAAAAACGGCCTCATTGATGGAAAACGCCCTTAAGATAGGCACTGTCCTGGGCGAAGGGGATGGGCACAAAGTTGAGAAGCTCTCGGACTTCGGCAGACATTTCGGCGTAGCCTTCCAAATACAAAACGACATCAACAACCTTGTCGGTCTGGAAGAAAAAACCGGGCGCAAAAGAGGATTCGATGTCTACAAGAAAAAGAAGACTCCGATGGTGATATGGACTCTTCATCACGGCTCGGCGAACGACAAAAGGCGTCTTCTCCGCGCATTCACCAAGAACGAGTATTCCCGAACCGCAGTTGACCCCATAATCAAGATGTTGGAGGAAAACGGCTCCATGGAATACGCCATGGGCATGGTCAAAGATTACATAGGCAAAGCAAAAAATTCTATTCAGAGTCTTAAAGAAAGCCGGCCCAAAGAAATTCTATTGGGCATGACCGACTACATGGAAACCGACACCTACTGGAAGGTTCATTCGAAAAATGGGAACTAAGCTCAAGAAGGGCGAGAGGTGCGCCTACGTGACGATAGAGGAAAGCCCGGAGAAGATCGCCGCCTAAATCGCCCCCGCCAGCAGAAGCAGCCCGAAGAGGACGTTGAGAACCCCCACGTGCAGCGCCAGCTTCCAGAGGTTCACCGTCTCCTTCTTCAGGTTGAGGTATCCAAGGCATATAGCAGCGGCTCCGAGCACCAGGGGGAAGATTATCAGCCCGCCGACCGCGCAGGCGAAGCCGGCGACTCCCAGCCGGTTGTCCGCCCAGCGGTTCTCTTTCTCGGAAGCCTTCTTGGAAGCCATCTTTAGTCGCGACAGTCCTTTGCGCGGCCGGGCTTAAAAGCGCGGGCAACGCTTATTAGCTTTGTTATCTTAAATTAGCATGGCCAAAACCCCGCTCACCGAGGAGCAGAAGTGGCTCCTAGAGCAGTGGATAGAGGGCAGAAGAACCCTGAAGGACATCGCCCGGGAGATGGGAGTGACCAAGCAGGCGGTCAGCCAAAGGATACAGACCATAGAGAGCAATGCGCCCGAGGAGCTCAGGGAGAGAATCGGACGG
>CAZTIX010000112.1:0-3526 GCA_964613935.1 uncultured archaeon | reverse complement strand
TGGCCTACAACGCCATGGAGGCCGGCGCGGTGGGCGTGGACATGGGCCGCAACATCTTCCAGTCCGAAGACCCGGTGGCGATGATTCAGGCGGTGCGCGCGCTCATACACGAGGGGCTCAAGCCGAAAGAGGCGCTGGAGCTCTTCAAGGAGAAAAAGAAAGAGGGCCGCGGACCGGCCCGGAAGGCCGAGGGGCAGGACGAGCAGGACGCCAAGAAGGTCTGAAGACCGTGGCAGGGCAACGAGAACCGAAAAGCAGAAAACCGGAAACCCAAATGCGCGCAGCAGTCTATTACAGGAACGACGACGTCCGCGTGGAGGATGTGCCCAGACCGAAGATAGGCCGGTGCGAGCTCCTCTTCAAGGTCAAGGCCAGCGGCATCTGCGGGTCGGACGTCATGGAGTGGTACCGAATCAAGAAGGCGCCGCGCGTCCTGGGCCACGAGGCGACCGGGGAGATAATCGAGACGGGCGAGGGCTGCCCCTACATGAAGGGCCAGCGGGTCTTCGTATCGCACCACGTCCCCTGCGGAGAGTGCCGCTATTGCGAGAGTGGCCACGAAACGGCCTGCGAGACCCTCCACACCACCAACTTCGAGCCGGGAGGGTTCGCCGAATACGTGCGCGTGCCCGAGATAAACGTCGAGAAGGGGGTCTATGTTTTGCCGGACAGCGTCTCCTATGAGGAGGGCACGCTCATAGAGCCCCTAGCCTGCGTGGTCCGGGGGCAGAGGACGGCGGGCGTGGGGAAGGGCCAGACGGTCCTGGTCCTGGGCAGCGGCATCGCCGGCCTGCTGCACGTCAAGCTGGCGAAGGCGAAGGGCGCCAGGGTCATAGCCACGGACTTGAACGGCTGGCGTCTGGAGAAGGCCAAAGAGTTCGGGGCTGACGCCGTGATAAACGCAAAGGATTACACTACGGACAGACTCAAAGAGCTCAACGGGGGCCGGCTGGCCGACAAGGTGCTTCTCTGCACCGGCGCGCTTCCCGCCGTCAAGCAGGCTCTGGAGTCCGCGGACAGGGGCGGAGCGATACTGTTTTTCGCGGTTCCCAAGCCGGGTGCGGAAGTCAATGTCCCGATAAACGAGTTCTGGAGGAACGAGGTTTCGATTCTCACCTCTTACGGCGCGGCCCCGCGGGATTTGAAGGAATCGCTGGAGCTTATTGAGAAGGAAGAGGTGCGCGTTGACGACATGATAACCCACGTCCTTCCTCTGGAAAAGGCTCAGGAGGGCTTCTCTCTCGTGGCTGCGGCCGGCAAGTCTATAAAGGTAATCCTGGAGCCTTGAACCCAGGAAGGAAACTAGCAGACCAGCCTTCCGACGGCCTTCTCGCTCTCGTCCGGAGCGGCCAGCATGAGCATCACGTAGGCCGCGGTCTTCCTGAGCGCCTCCACGGCCGTGGAGAAGTCCTCGGTGATGTGGGTCAGCTCGTCGCCGCCCCATATCCTCCTGGCGGGCCTTCTCTTCAACAGGTCTTCCAGATGTCTGCGGTATTTCGAGAACTCTCCCCTCATGTATGCCAGGAGCATTCTCTTCTCCTCCGGGCTTAGAGAGGCTACGACCTCGCTCAGGTTGTCTATCAGCTCCCCGGCCCGGTGCAGGCTCTCCTTGGCCTGCTTGGTGTCCTGGTGCCTCATCAGGTCGCGCAGGGCCTCGTCCACACGCACGCAGAGTTCGTAGACCTTCATGAACTTGGAGCAGGCCTTCAGGCGCGCGTCCGGTTTCAGGTCGCAGGCCTTCGGCTCTTTAAGTTGGCCAAGCGACTTCGAGACCTTGAGGAAGCCCTTCAGGGCCCTGTTGAGCTCCAGGCTTGCTTCGAGCATGCTATTCTTTGCCCGTTAATCGAATAAAAACAAAGCGCGCTCATTCGGAGGCCCACAGGCCGTGGATGTTGCAGTGCTCGCGGACGCGGTCGATGCCGCCTTTGGGCAGGCAGAACTCAGCCTCCGGACTGTCTCCTGGATTGAGGAATTGCCGATAAGACTTGTCGCCCGACAGAACCTCTATCCACGCGATGTGGTGCTTCTCTTCCATCGGATGCTCGACAGAGCCCACTTTAACCCTGACGCCGCCCTCCGTTTCCTCGACGACCGGAACGTGCTTCTCAAGGCCTTCGTCCTCGCTCTTCTCCTCAAGCAGCTCCATCCCCTTGCCGCAGCACACCGCGTCCCCGGAACCTCCGGTCAATACCTGCAGTATGTCGCCGCATTCCTCGCATTTGTACACCTGTCCCCTTTCGCTCATTTTGACACTCTCGTCTGTTTTAACTTCACATGCCTCCGCCCTCTTCAATCCAGCCCTCTTCCCCGGCATACCACCCCTCTGGGTTTTTGATGTAATCGTAGACCTTCTCTATCAGGTCGTAGTGCGCCCTTTCCTGCGTCATCAGGAAGTCGAAGAACTCTTCCGTCTTTTCGTCCTCGGCGCTCTCTGCCTGCTTTTTGTAGAACTCATAGGCCGACTTCTCCAGTTCCAGGCCCGCCTCGTGCGCCTTTATGTCGTCTTCGCTGAGCTCCAGTTTCTCCTTGAACTCCGAGACGGTGGTTTTGAAGAAGTCTTTGACGTCCTCGGGCCTGTCCCCCTTCAGCTCCACGTCCGGGGTGTTGAATTCGATGAACCCGTTTATCTCGTTTATGTGATGCTTCTCCTGCTCCGCCAGATAGCTGAAAGTCTTTTGGACTATCGGGTTCTCACTCTTCTCTGCCGCCCCCCTATAGAGCTTATGCCCCCTTTCCTCGAATTCCAAAGCCTTACCAAGAGCCTCTTCCAAGTCCATTTCTTATCTCTTCACGAACAATCCGCACCAGCACCTGCCCTCCTTTTTCCAGGTGTCGTGCGTCTTGAAGTTGCAGGGGCATATGAGCTCGAGGTCGCGCTCCCGCGTCCCGTCCCTCAGCCTGCAGGGGCAGAGTTTAAGGCCGCAGTCCTTCTCGTTCACAAGAACGCCCCCGGCAACCGATTCTACGAACTTCTTGTCGGGATTGAGCCTGAAGTCGTTCTTCTCCGTGAACGCCTCCCAAGTTTTTATCAGCTCCTGCGGTTTCATATGCCCAGCACCTTCTTGGCTTCCTTCTCCTCTATCTCCACGTAGGCGTTGTCGACATGGCACGTGGGGCAGTGCTCCGGCGGAGCCGCGCCCCAGTGGATGTCGTTGCACACGTTGCAGCGCCAGTATTTCTTCTCCATGCTAATAGCACTCGCACTTGAGCTCGAAGTACTCCTTCGGATGGTCGCAGGACGGGCACTTCTCCGGTGGCTCTTCGCCTTCATGCACATAGCCGCATTTCCTGCAGACCCACTGGACCCTCTCTTTCTTCCTGAAGACGGTCTTGCCCCCGACCTGGTCCAGAAGCCTCCTGTAGCGGTCCTCGTGGTGCTCCTCCGCCTTCGCAATGGCTCTCAGGCGGCACGCTATGTCGTTGAATCCTTCCTCTTCTGCCACGCACGCGAAATCGGGGTACATCTCTGTGTTCTCGTAGTGCTCGCCGGCGATGGCGGCCTTGAGGTTCTCTGCCGTGGTTCCGA
>CAZTIX010000111.1:0-3549 GCA_964613935.1 uncultured archaeon | reverse complement strand
TTTAGGCAAGAGAGGTTAAAAACCGAGGGTATGGGCCCGCCGGAGCGATGTCACCTGCGGCGCCGCTTCCTGCCTTTTACGGGCGATGGCGGCTTGGTCTTTCTTCTTTTCGGGGCGTGGTTGGGCGGAAATTTAATGGGTTTGCCTTCCCTCAAATGGGCGTCGACGACCCGCTCGACAACGTCTCTTGGGTACCCCCGGGCCAGATAAGTGGTAATAAGTTTTCGCTTGCGCAGAAATCTTTCCTCGGCAGGTCTTTCAGCCATCATCGAATCGCGTCCGGACCCAGCCCTCACTCGAACTTGCGCTTCAGGATGCGGAAGCCAGCCGGCACGATGAGTATCTTCGTCTCAGATATCCTGCCCATGTCGCCGTTTATCTCGGATTCGAGGTTCTTGAGGTTGCCCACCAGCTTCTTCAGCCCGAGGCGGTTGGTCTGGGCGATGGATTCGGTGTCAAGTATGACTATGTTGCCCTTCTTGAGCTCTCTCTCAGCGTCGGCCATTATCTCGGGGGACGACGCGCCGAGGCTCTTGACATAAGAGTACTTGTCCTCGTCTAGGAGCTCTCCCTCGTGGAGGCCTATGCCTTCCAAGTATTCGTCCAGGTCAACGCCCTCTGCTTCGCTGGAACCACCTTCAAAACCTAGCCAGTCTTTGATGCCCATTTTATTCACAGATTTAAGTTTCAGAGATTGAGGGGTCAGCAGGACCCCGTTTTTATTCAAAACCACCCAAACTATATTGTTCGTATGGTTTATTACTAAAACTATAAAAACATTTTTCATCCTATGGCCGAAAAGAACCTGTTCTCGGATTACGCGACCGATTATCGCCTCTTCAAAAACAAAGAGGCGCTGTCCCCGCACTTCACCCCGCCGAAGCTCCCCTACAGGGAAAGCGAGATAAAGAAGGTGGTGGACATGATGGCCCCGGCCCTCCGCAGGGAGAAGCCGTCCAACCTCTTCATCTACGGCAAGACGGGGGTGGGGAAGACCATAGTCACCCGCTTCGTTTCATCGGAGCTGTCCGAAATGTGCGAGAAGGAGGGGGTCCCCATCTACATAAGCTACATAAACAACAAGATACACGACAGCAAGTATCGTGTCCTGGTCAAGCTCCTGAAGGACCTGTACGAGCAGGACCCCGACTATTTCGAGTCCAGAGAAGTCAAGGTGCACAATTCGGGCGCCCCGCCGACCGTTATATACGAGAACATCATGGGCTTTGTCAGGGGCCGCAAGGCCGAGGTGGTGGTGGTGCTGGACGAGGTGGACGCCATCAAGGACCTGGACAGCCTGCTTTACACCCTCACCCGCGCAAACGACGATTTGAAGGTGGGATTCATAACCGTGGTGGGCATATCCAACAACCTCTTCTTCAAGAAGAACATCGACCCCCGCAGCAAGTCCACCCTCTGCGAGGAGGAGCTGGTCTTCCCCCCATACAACGCCAAGCAGCTCACCACTATTTTGAAAGAAAGGGTCAGGATGGGCTTCAAGCCCAAGAAGGCCGACACCTCGGCGGTGAGGCTCATAGCGGCGATAGCGTCCAAAGAGGGGGGGGACGCGCGCTACGCCCTGCGTCTCCTGCGCAAGGCGGGGGAGATCGCCGAGGGCGGCAACGCCCGGTTGGTCAAGGTCAAGGAGGTCGAGGCGGCCAAGAAGGGTGTGGAGGAGGACATCGTCCTGGAGAGCCTGGGGACCCTCCCCGACCACCAGCAGATTGCCCTCCTGGCAGTGGCCAACCTGGCCGAGAGCGCGTCCAAGGATTTGAGGGGCCGGAAGAGGAAGCAGTTCATCTCGGGCGAGGTCTATGACGAGTACAAGAAGGTGGCCAAGGAGGTCGGAGAGGCGCCGAGGAGCATGAGGTGGGTGAGGGAATACCTCAACGACCTGGAGATGCTGGGCTTCATATCCATGCAGTTCACCGGCAAGGGGAGCAGGGGGCAGACCCGGCTAATCGAGTTGGGCGAGGACCCCAAGAAGATAAAGGATTTCGTGGTGAAGTCGCTTAAGTTGGGGTGAATGATGCCGCTAAGGAAGATTCTGCACCATTTCAAGCCGGGGGGCCGGCATGGCGGCGCGGTGGAACTACGCGCCGCCGGGAGGCTGGAAGACGAATTCAAATCAAATCCAACCACCATTCCAAAGGGCGCGCTCGTAAATCTGACCATGCGGAAACCCCTCGCCAGGGCCAGCGCAACAGCGCATTTGCGGTTTCCCGACTACCCGGACGCCCCAAGCCCTGTGATGGAGGCCGTGTACCGGAAGAACATCCGGGCGAGGGGTGATGCCCTTTTCTTGGAGCATCCCCTCTTTCCTTCCTTTTCTTGGAGCACCCCCCCTTCCCTTCCATAACCCTCAGGAACGTAGAGGCGTACGGGAGCGCCGACAGGCACAAATAAGCCGCACAAACAACAGATTCAGGGGGCGAACCAGCGGGAATATCAGGACACGACAGACGCAAACAACCCACTCAAACAACCCAAACAAACAACCACATCACCACAATAAACTCACACCACCACAACACCCGCGCCATGCGCACGCAGCATGGCTGCCATGCCCGACACGTGCCCCGCGCCCACGACAACCACTAGAACATCCTTCTTCTTCAGAATATTGAGTATGTTGTTGCACATATATTTGTTCCTCTCCTCCACCAGGACCCGGTAGACGGTCGGGAATTCTTCTTTCAAACGCGCTATCAACCGGTCGATGCCCTCTCCCCTCTCGAGTTTCTTGATGTCCAGTTCCTCACTTTCCCCGAAGAGCGAGGCGAAGTTGAAGATCCTCCTGCCGAAAATGGGCTTGAGGGCAAAAAGCCCGGCAGCTGCCACGATATAGGATGCCATTCGCACCTTCTCCCCAAACGGCATCCCGCCCATCATCCTCTGTATCGTGATTCTCACTGGCCGGTCTATGAGCGCAAGGTCCACCTTATGCCTGCGGGCGCTGTTGTACGCGGACAGCATCTCCAGCCCGGGCATGACGCCGAACTCCCTGCCGACCTCCTGCTGGAGCCACTTCAGGATGCCGGGCAAAGTGAGCAGCTCGGCGGCGTTCGGCGAATACCGGAACTGACCCCCCTCCCCCATGGATTTTAAAGCCCTGAATCGCTCTAAATCGAGCTCCACACACACAGCGCCCGGACTCGCCCCTCCGACGGCCTTCTCGACCTTGCGCGCGCTGCCCTCCGAGACGTGAACCGTGCCGACCAGGTAAACCCTCTTGCCCTTCTCCATGCGCGCATTATAGCCTGGAGACAGAAAAACCACAAGAACAGGGCCTCTTGCTCCAACCCTCGCACGTGCGAGTGTTGCTCCCAAACACACTCGTTAAACCGCAATAAACCCCCCTCATATGAAAAAGCTTTTTATACCTTTCGCCATAAACATTAACGCTTAAACACTGGTGAAAATGAGCGTCAAGATATCCGAGCTGTACGGGACCGAGATATACACGAGTAAGGCCAAGCACGTTGGCAAGGTCGAAGACATAATCCTCAACCTGCAGAAGGGCGAGATAATGCGAATAACCCTCGCCCC
>CAZTIX010000110.1:0-3563 GCA_964613935.1 uncultured archaeon | reverse complement strand
CTGATGCGGTGAAATCTGCCGGTCCCCTCGTGATAGAAATAACCTGGTTCCGGGATGAAATCCAGGTTGGGGGGATTGTCGTCGGGCAGGGCTCGGGACAGCATCCTTCCGTAATCCCCGAAGGCTCGCCTCTCCTTCTTGCGCTTCCCGACCACGTCTTCCCACCTGCCGTAGGACGCCTCGGCTATATCCGCCAAGACCTTCTCGTTGTGGTCCAATGGCCTTCTTACAGAAAAGCGCGTCCACCCCACAACCCTGCCTCCTTTGTCGACGGCTGCGATGAGACCTCTTTTGAGTCTATCTTTATCTGATGCGCGCACTTTCCAGAGGGCCCGTATGTCGGCGAGCGCGGGGACTCCTATCCGATGTGGATGGGTGTGCACAATCTCCCGGGCTCCCCTGACATCTCCGTTATTTTTAGCCGATGAATGATGCCTTCCTTGGCTTATATGTTGAGCGGGCCTTAGTGACCCGTCCTTCATATGCAGCCATATGTGCTCTCTTTCGTGAACGGGGGAGGCTTCTATAACCTCCTTCATCTCCTTCAGATTCATCTCAGCAGATGTGCATGATGTTCCTGCGGTATCTCTCCAGCATCGGGCCCATCTCCCTCTCCGGCGCCTTGGCCTCCTGCAGCCGCTTGGTTATCTCCTCGCCGCTGAGCTTGACGTTGAGCTTGCGCCTCGGGATGTTCACCTCTATGACGTCTCCGTCCCTGACCGCGGCCAGCGGACCGCCCAGATAGGCCTCCGGCTCGATGTGCCCGACGCACGGGCCTCTGGTCCCGCCCGAGAACCGGCCATCGGTCAGCAGGGCGACCTTCTTGAAGCCGGCCCCGCTTATCGCCGAGGTCGGCGTGAGCATCTCCGGCATGCCGGGCGCCCCGGCCGGCCCCATGTAGCGTATGACGACTATGTCACCCTCTTTAATCTTCTTCGCGGCTATTGCGTCCATCAGATCCTTCTCGCTCTCAAACACGCGCGCCGGCCCCTCCAGCACCATGGCCTCCGGCTCCACCGCCGTCTGCTTGATGACCGAGGCCTCGGCCAGGTTGCCCTTCAGGACGGCTATTCCCCCCTCCTTATAGAACGGCTTGTCTAAGGGCCGGATTATTTCTTCGTCCAATACTTTTGATTCTTTCGCGATTTCCAGGATGTCCTTGCCGTTGACCGTGGGCGAGCTTTTGAGCCTGCCCTTCAGGCGGTTAAGGACCCCGGGCATCCCTCCCGCATTTTGCAGGTCCTCCATGACGTAGGGGCCGGCAGGCCGGATGTGGCATATGTTCGGCGTCTTGCGCGCAATCTCGTCGAACTCGCCAAGAGTCAGCTCTATGCCGCACTCTTTTGCTATTGCGGGCAGGTGCAGCGCGGTGTTGGTGCTCCCGCCTATGGCCATGTCGACCATGACCGCGTTGCGGAAGGCGTTCTTCGTCATTATCTTCCGTGGCGTGACGTCCTTCTTCGCCAGCTCGACCGCCCGCTTGCCGGTCTCGTAGGCTTGCTTCAGCTTCTTGGGGTCGACAGCCAGCGTGGTCGCGCACCCAGTTATCGACATGCCCAGAGTCTCAGTCATGCAGGCCATGGAGTTGGCGGTGAACAGGCCCGCGCAGCTGCCCGCCCCCGGACAAGCAGCACATTCTATCTTATGCATTTCCCTTTCAGTAGCTTTTCCAATTTTTACTTTCCCGACTTCTTCGAAGACTGAGATAACGTCTGCTTTCTCACCGCCTATGTTGCCCGCCTTCATCGGGCCGCCCGTGAGGATTATGGCGGGAAGGTCCAGGCGGCCTGCTGCCATGAGCATGCCGGGCGTGATTTTGTCGCAGTTTGTGACTCCGACCCACCCGTCTAGGCTGTGGGAGAGCATCATGATTTCTATATTATCAGCGATATGGTCTCTTGATGGCAGTGAGAGTCGCATCTCCACACTCATCGCAACGCCATCGCAAATTCCCGGCACCCCCCACTCGAACGGAACACCCCCCGCGTCGCGTATCCCGCGCTTGACTTCTTTGGTGAGCTTATCCAGGTGTATGTGGCCGGGGACGATGTCGTTGAAGCTGTTGGCCACGCCTATGAAAGGCTTTTTGAAGTCCTCGTCCTTCAGGCCGCTGGCCCGCAGGAGGGAGCGGTGCGGCGCGGTCTCCACGCCCTTCTTGAGAACGTCGCTTCTCATCTTGGGTCGAACTATTTTCCCTTTCGCAAAATAAAAGCCCTCATTTGTGCCCGCTCTCTGAATCGAGTTTCCTCAGGATGCCCTTCTGATACAGGTTTCCAATGGCCTGCTCCATCATCCCAGGCCAGCACTCCCTGCTCCCGTGCTCATGCTCTATCTCCCCCAAGACCCGCTTCAGGGTCTCCTCATTCATCGGCAGCCCTTTGCCCTCCGCAATCTTCATTCGGAACCTGAGGTCGGCGGCCACGGCCTGCGAGAAAAGCGTCAGAAACCTGCGGACGCGGTCTTGCTTGATGCGGTCCAGATTTGTGCGTCTAGCGTCTCGTCCCGCCCTCCCCATCCTGTCGATTAGCTCCTGCATGCCCTCTTTGCCCCTCAGCGGCACCCCCGCCATCATGTTGTCTCGCCAGCTCGGGTGTATCTCGTGGTGCTCGCCCCCGAACTTAACGGTCTCCACCGGCCTGACCATCGTTATTCTCCTTTTTAACTTTTAATTAAGGGTATGTTAATACTAAACGATAAAAAATGGGCGACAAGATAACCAAGCACATGCTCATCGGCGACGTGGCCAGCCAGTATCCCGAGACATTCGACGTCTTCGTGCGCTTCGGCCTCCACTGCGTGGGGTGCCACGTGGCCGCCTTTGAGACCATCGAGCAGGGGGCGATGGGGCACGGCATCGACGCCGACGAGCTGGTCAAGGAGCTCAACGCGGCGGTGGGGAAGAAGACTGAAGAAGCCAAATCCGAATCAAGGGAAAAATCGAAAAAATGACTATCTTCGACAGCATACGCAAGGACGATGTCTACAGAATGCTCATCGGGGGAAAGTGGATAAAATCCTCGGGCAAGCAGACCCAGGAGGTCCGCACCCCCATAGACGGCTCAGTCATAGCAAGGGTCCAGAGGGCCACCCAGAAGGACGCGGAGAAGGCGGTGAAGTCCGCCCGCAAAGCCAGGGGCTCCATCGGCGGCATGGCCGCGGTGGACAGGGCCGCCATTCTGGAGGAGACGGGCGAGCTAATCTACGACTACTTCGATTTGTTCGTGGACCTGATAGTCCACGACGCCGGCAAGCCGGTGAGCGTTGCGGAGGGCGAGGTCAAGGCCACCGCCGAGCGGTTCAAGTACGCCGCCGAGGAGGCCAAGCAGATTAAAGGAGAATCCATGCTGGGCGACACGGTCCCCTGGCACAAGGAGAAGGTGGGCATGGTGATGCGCCAGCCGCTGGGCGTGGTGCTCGCTATAAGCCCGTTCAACTATCCCCTTTTCATAGCCGCCGCAAAAATCGCCCCGGCCCTGGCGGCCGGCAACAGCGTGGTGTGCAAGCCGGCTAGCGACGACCCCCTGGCGGTCTTGTATCTGGCGCGCATCATCCAGGAGGCGGGG
>CAZTIX010000109.1:0-3591 GCA_964613935.1 uncultured archaeon | reverse complement strand
CTCGCTGCGAAAGCCGCGGACCGTCGTCCTAAGCGGGTTGACTCTTATCGATTTCCGAAGGGGCTTCTCAAGCCACTGCCGCAGCAGGGGAAGCTCGTCGCCCAGAACGGCCCGGTGATATTCGAGAAGCCTTTTGTCCATGGCCTGCTTTTACGGGCGGGGTTTAAAAGCGTTTTTTATTGAGGCCTCTATTAATATCTGGCATGGCCCTTGTCGATCGCAGACTCGCCTCGCTTCTGTCCCTGATAATGCTTACCGGCTTCATTCAGGCGGCGGCCGGGAGTTCGCCCTGGGAATTCAGCAAGTTCAGGGGAGAGGTCGAGTTCTCCGGGGAGCTGGAGGTCCGCCGAGCGTCCCGCTCCGAATACGTGGCCTGGGCGGAGGCGTCCCTCTACGCCGTTCCGCAGGACAGTATCGGCCTGAAGAGGCGGCTTATCGAGGTAAGCCCGGAGACCTACCGGCTGGAGCAGGATTCGTTCGGCAACGATTACATAGTTTTCAGGTGGGATGACCCAAATTCCGACAGGCTGCCCTACCGGATAGCATGGGGGGTTGAGTCCGACCCCCACGCGCGCCTGCTGCCAGAGGAGGGAATCGCGGGCCCTGATGAAGAAACGTATGTGGAAACCGACAAGCTGACCCTCTGGACTCCCTACATACGGACAAAGGCCGAATTCCTGGCCAACGGCTCGGAAAGCGACCTGGAGACCATGCAGCGGCTTTCGGCCTGGATATCCCGATTCGTCGAATACGACAAGACCTACTGGCACAAGACCCTCCCCGCAGAGGACACATTCCGCGGCCGGAGGGGGGTTTGCGACGAGTTCGCCAATCTATTCATATCGATGGCCAGGAGCCTGGGAATGCCTGCAAGATATGTGGAGGGCCTGGTCTTCAACGGGGACAAGTGGGACTTCCACGCGTGGGCCGAGGTTTATTCGGGCGGATGGGTGCCGGTGGACCCGACCTACAGCGAAGTCGGATTCCTGGACGCGACGCACATTCCACTCGCCCGCGCCCACGGCGACAACGACATCTACAATCGCATCAGGTGGGCCAGCGTGGGGGCAGAGGTCGGCTTTGAGAGCGATGACATGAGCGTCAAGATCTCGAACTTCGACAGGCAGAGCCTCCTGGACCTGGATGTCGGGGTGAAGGAGGATGTGGCCGGCGCGGAACTCTTTGAAGCGGAGGCCGAAGTCCGCAACAGCCTGGAGTCCCATGTTGTCGCCACATGCAGAATCAACATGCCCACGGAGATGATAATGACGGGCTGGCGGGAGAAATTTCTGGTTCTGGAACCGGGAAAGTCCGGCAGGATGTCCTGGGGAGTGGCCTCGCCGCCGGGGCTGGACGAGGAATGGCTGCACAGCATGCCGCTGCAGATAAAGTGCTTCCCGCACGCGAACTTCTCGACGGAAGTGGTAGTCGACCCGAGGACCGAGAACGAGGCCGTTTTCAGCGCCTCCGTAACGGACCTGACGGTCCTGAACAGGACCGACGCTCTGGTCAGGGTCAAGAACAACGGGACGCAGGAGCTCAGGGACCTGACGGTAACGGTCTGCCACGGGGACGGCCACACGGTCTGCTTCAACGAGACTATCAATCTCCTGGAGGCGGGCGAATCCGCAGACGCCCGCTTCACCGGGCTCTACGTGAAGGGCGGAAGCGAGGTTTCGGCGGCCCTGCATTCGAAGGAGCTGGAGGGCTCTTCCCTGCATGCCCGGATATCCGAATCTTCGGAGAAAGAGGCGACCGTGGAGGGCGGGCAGGCGCCGGAAATCTTTGATGCGGAGAAGAGCGCCGGGCCGAGAATCCTGATGCCGGTCATGTTGGTGGCCATAGCGCTGGCGGTGGTCCTGGCCGCCGCGCTCAGCGTCAAAAAGCGCTGAAAAACTCAGCGCTATTTTTCTAGGGCTATATTCTAACTAAGCGCTTTTCTGGCGGCTGCGCATCCGCGGCCCGCCTGCGTTTTCCATGAGCCCCATGCGGCCGTAGTCTAGACTGGTATGACATCGGCTTGCCAAGCCGGTAGCCCGGGTTCAAATCCCGGCGGCCGCATTTCCGTTTCCTAGAGTTGGCTCATGCGGGCCGCCTTATGTCAAGGAGGAGGGCCAAGCTAAAGAACTCCTCGACATCCCGGCGGGCGCACTTCCTTTTCCTAGAGTTGGCTCGTGCGTCCGCCACTGTCGAGGTCGTTCGCAGAGAATCGGTGTCCACCTCGACATCCCGGCGGGCGCACTCAAGCTTTCTTCGAAAGCAATCTCGGGTTTCGGGTCTTCAGTCTTCTTACTGGGGCCGACGGGCCTAATAGACTTTGGATCTTTTATCAATATTGACTATCCAAACTATATTCTTAGCATAATCTATGAACCAAACAATTCTGTACTGCCCTATTCCAACTCTATATGAATTATCCCTATCTGTTAGTTTCTCCAACCCTCTTGGAAAAGGATTCTTGCCTAAAGCGCAAGCTGCTACAAATAACTTCTTCTTAAATGGTTCAGGGATCTTCCTCAGGTTCTTCTCCGCCTTATTGGTGAACTCAACACCGAACGTCATATCCAAGCTCCTTTGCTAGCTCGGCGGCGGACTTCGTTCTACCTGCATCTATATCTGCAAACCCTTCGTTGAGTTCCTTCAACTCGGATTCTGTAAGATCTGCCGTGGGGACCTGATACTTCATAACCTCATCCCTCAAACCTGTTCGGACTGCCTCGGAAAACGAGTTGTAATATCCCATATCCACTAACTTATTCACAGATGCATACATCTTCTTCGGCAGTATGATATTCACTCTTGCATTTTCCATAGTGTATCATTTTGATACATTAGGGATAAAAACCTTTCTTTGGCAAGTCTCTAGAAAATCAGAACTGAACAGGAAACCGATAACTGTAAACTAGTCTTCCCCCGTACGAGACTCGAAACTCATTAACTCCAAATCACCTCTTTCCTCTTGGCCTTTTGCCGCCTCTGGCCAATCTCTGGCGCATTGCCTGATACTCGCTTACCGCCTCTTCCGGAGGAACGGTGCCGGGGTCCTTTGCAAAAAAGCGAGAAACGTGGGCGGCTGCGCCTCGGCCCCTTCTCGTCCGGACTACCAGCCCGCTGTCCTCCAGGGCCTCAAGAGCGTCGGAGACGCCGTCTCTGGACAGGCCCAGGCTCATCACATCCCTCATGGGAATCCCCGATTGCCTCTCCCAAACGAGTCTGCCGACTCGGCAAAGTTTCCTCATGGCCTCCGGTGTCGAAGCGGTCGTCATGACCCTAACTAGCTGGACGCAAAATTTGGCGCCCTCGGGGGATGCGCTCTTCCGGTCCCCCCACACTTCCCTTAGCACCTCCTGGGCCACGGGATGGCGGTTGGCCGCATTTTGCCGGTTTCGGGCATGGCCGAGGGCCTTGGACGAACGCTCCTTCCTCTTGCTTGCCTTCGACATCTTTTTAATCTCCGCTAAGGTTTAAGTGGGAAAACATTAAAACGTGGGCCGTCCGAATCCCGCAGAGGCAGCTCTTGGCCGGACTCTGAACATATTTAACCCTTCCTTCGTTAAATAATAGATGGCCAAAAGGCGCAAAAGCAGAAGG
>CAZTIX010000108.1:0-3614 GCA_964613935.1 uncultured archaeon | reverse complement strand
CACCAGGTCGGAGGGGCCGTATCCGCTGAGTACCATCAGCACGTCCCTGGCTTCCAGGACCGGGCCGATGCCATTTCCAATGGGCTGCGAACCATCGGTGAGTATATACTTCAGCTGCATGTCCACCTCCCCGGCCAGGTCCACGAACTTCTCCCCCAGTTTCCTCGCGCTTCGCTTGTCGGTTATCTTGGCGTCCTTTCCGTAGGGTATGTCCAGGAGAACGTAATCGCTGCCGACGCTCTTCTTCTTGGAGATTATGCTGGCCAGAACCTGCCCCTCGGCGTCTATGGAAAGCGGATATTCCACCCTTATTATCTTGTCGTCGGCCGGGGCCAGGTTTATCGCCCCTCCCCAGACCATGCAGCCGCCCGCCTTCTCCACAATCTTCTTGACCTTCCCGGCGCCGTAGCTCACCGGAGCCAGGACCTCCATGGTGTCGGCTGTGCCGGACGGGGAGGTTATGGCCCTGGAAGAGGTCTTGGGGGTCTTCAGGCCCAGTGAAGCGAGCATGGGGACTATCACCATGGTGGTCCGATTGCCTGGGACGCCCCCTATGCAGTGCTTGTCCACGACCTTCCCGTCGAACTCGAGGCGGTCGCCGGTGTCCACCATGGCAAGCGTCAGGGCCACGGTCTCCTTCCTGGTGAAGCCGTGGATGGCCGATGCGGTTACGAAGGAGGTCAGCTCTATATCGCTCAGTCCGTCGGCCACTATGTCCTTGATTACGGTGCCTATCTCTTCGCTCGACAATTCCTCACCGTCTATCTTTTTGCGTATGTAGGCGACAGACTCCGGCTTCTGTTTGGGGGAGACTAAAACCTCCGAGCCCGATTTCAGGCTGGTTCGGGCGGCAAGGTCGTTGAAGAGGCCCATCTCGCCCTTGGCTATCATTGTGTCGGTGACATCGACGATTCCCGCCCCCACGCACTTGCCGGTCTTCCTGTCGCATATGCTGGCCCGGTCGCCCATGTGGATGGACAAGCCGCGTGCGTCGGCCTCATGGAGGAGGACTATGGGTTTTCCCGCGTCTATGTCTATCGTCCTGACCTTCAGCACCTCTTCCAGCTCATTCAGGCCTTTTCCCATTTTTTCAAAGCGGCTTTGAGCTCCTTGTGAGACTCGGCGTACTCACGCGCCGATGCTCCTTCCATGACCGCCTCGACCGCCTGTCGCATGGCCTTGGCGCCGGCGCAGCTTCCGTCGGGGTGCCCGTGGCATCCGCCGCCGGCCTGGAGGATTATGTCCTTGCCCAGATAGCCCGTTATCGGTTCGACATGGCCGGGGTGGAGCCCGCCGGAGCAGACCGGGAAGACCGGCTTGGTTCCGTGCCAGTCCTGCTCCAGGACGTCGGCGTGAGCCTCGACGAACGAGTCCTGTATCTCCCGCTCTATGTCCATTATCTCCTGCTTCCCGCCGTGCATCTTGCCCACTATCGTCCCTATGTGCAGCTGGTCGAGGCCTATGAGGCGAGTAAGCTTCGCCAGGGTGAGCATCGTCATGCCGTGCTTGCTGTTGCGGGTGAGCATGGCGTGGCCGGCCCGGTGGGCGTGAAGAACCAGTCCCAGCTCCGCGTCCCGCAGGGTCTGGAGGCCGGAGAATCCGCAGGTGACTATGTCCACCATGACATACTCGCCGCCCTGTCCCCTGACGAACTCCGCCCGACGCAGCATCTCGGTGGTTTCGGCCGTCACGTTGGCCATGTACATCTTCCTCTCGCCCGTCTTCTTCTCGGCCCGGTCTCTCGCCTTGAGCGTCTCCCTTACTCTCTTCTCAAAAGGATTGAATCCCTGGCTGGTCAGGTTCTCGTCGTCCTTGACGATGTCCATGCCTCCGGTCCAGGCGTCGTAGGCCACGCTGGCGTGGTCCTTGTGGCTCAAGCCAACCTTGGGCTTCACTATGGTGCCCACCAGGGGCCGGTCCCGGACACCGAGCAATTTCCTGACCCCGGGGATGCCGAATCGGGGGCCCTTGAACGACCTGACCGCCTTCACGGGGAAGGAGATGTCCAGCAGGCGGAGGTTCCTCAGGGTCTTCATTCCGAAGATGTTGCCCGCTATGCTCGAGAGTATCTCCGGCATGTTGCCCCACTCAAAAAGCTCTCCCGGATAAGCTATGAGGGCGGTCTTGCTCTTCGAATCCAGACTGAAGACGCGGGCCTGCAGACGCTCCTTGGTCTCGTCGTCAAGGGTGGTCAGGGACGTCCATGTCCCTATGCTGGATTCCGCGGCTATCGCCTCGCAGGCCTCCTTGAAGGCCGTGGCCTTCGGCTCTATGTAGTACTTGCATATCAAATCCCCCTTGGAGGGCCGGTACCTGGTGTCTATGTATGCCATCCTGATTCTTTTTTTTTTGCCGGCCGCCTAGTCCAGCATGCTTACGTACTCCTTTATGTCCCTCACCGAGAGGGAGCATCCCTTGTGCTTGAGCGCCCAGAGGCTGGCGTCCAGGAGCTGCTTCCTAGTTCCCTGGAAATACTTCTCCAGTATCCCCTTCTCGTAGGCCACCGCAACCAGCTCGCTGGAGCGTATGACGGAGACTCCCTTGCCGTATTTCTGAAACGCCTTCAGCTGCCTGCGGTCCATGCTGACTCCCCGGTGCATCCGGTGCCTCAGGAGGCTCTTCAGCTCCTTTGGGGCCTCTATCATGAAGCGGAGGGTGCGCTCGTCCATCAGCAGGACGTCTCCGTCGTTAGCCAGGGCCAGGGCCTCCGCCTCGCCCTTCTGTATTATCTTCAGCGGCTTGTGGCGGGCGTAGTAAACCCGGTTGGCCAGGTCCAGGATGGCCCCCACTTCCTTGCGGTCAGGCTTCTCCATCTTGAGGACGCCGCTCCTGAACAGGGCGCGGAACTTGAGCGGGCCCATGCGGTGATGGCCTCCCTTCTCGGGGTTGGTGATTATCTCGTCGTGGACCGTGGGAGTGATTATGAAGTCCGCACTCTCGCTGAGCTCGGCAACCAGCGGCAGCATGCAGTTCATCGAGAGGGAGATGAGAGAGCTCGAATCGCAGATTACCCTGTTTCTCATTTGAAGACCTCCCTTGCGATTTTCAAACGGTCGGCGTTCCTGCCCTCTCCGTGGAACTCGTGTATCTTGCTGCCCCCCACATAGTCCAGTATGGACGTGGCGTCGGCGCCGGTCAGCTCGGCAGCCCGGCGGAGCGACAGGCCCTGCTCGTACAGCTTGGAGCCCTTCTTGACGCGGGCCTTGTCCATGAGGTTCTCCTGGTAGTTGCCCTCTTTTGCGTCCAGCTTTATGACGAGGTCCTCTATCTTCTCCAGATTGTGTATCGTCTCCTTCTTGGGACCGTCCCGGGCCTTCCTGAAACCCCGCATAATCTTCTCGAAGAACTTGTCCCCGATGTCAGAGTAGTGCGTCTTGGACAGCAGTTTGCTGAGGGCGTAGTCCACCAGCGCCAGCAGAATGTGCTCCCTGTGGCCCTCCACTGCGGCCTCCGAGAGGGCCTCCGCCGAGACCCTCCTGAGGGCCAGGGCATCCCTCTGCTCCAGCGCGTCCTCCGAGTGCTCTATCAGGGTCTTCAGCTTTGTCATTGCATCTCCCATGCGAACTTGTCCTTGAGGACCTCGTAGGCCATGTAGGGCGATATGACGCCGTCCT
>CAZTIX010000107.1:0-3620 GCA_964613935.1 uncultured archaeon | reverse complement strand
TAGCAGTCCGCCTCCCGGTCGCAGTCGAACTCGAACCTGAAGTAGCCCCGGGGAATGAATATCCCGCCCCCGTTCTCGGATATGAACGGGTCTTTCAGCCCCATGCGCTCGCGGTAGGACTCTATCTCCGCGCGCGTCTTGGAAGTGCAGGGGATTATGGGGATGCCCCTCTTCTTCAGCGCGTCGACGGCCCCCTCCGCAGCCCCCCAGGAGTAGGTGTAGTGGTCTATGAGGGTACCGTCAAGGTCTGTGAACACCAGAATACTTTTGGATGATGTCATCTGATTTGTCGATGTAGATTGAGGCCAGTATGATGTTGGAGGTGAACTTGTTGATGCGCTTGCGCAGCGAGAGCTTGAGGTTCTGGTAGGAGTAGCCCTCCTCCCGATCGGCCTTCTCCTCGAGCTCTTTCCAGGAGTGCAGCAGACGGGGCTCCGTCGCCCTCTTCCAGCTCTTTTCCAGTATCTCCTTGAACTGCTCTATCCTCTCCTCGTCGCTCTTTTGATCATTCTTCCCGTAGACGAAACCGTCCACATTCTTGGCCAGCCGCCCGTATTTGCGGAGGGCCGCCCCGGCCTCCTTGGCGTAGCCCTCCCGCACCTTCTCCGCTCCCGGGTCCATGCCGTAGCGGTCGCTCCAGTACTTCAGGGCGGATGAAGCCTCTTTGAACATGTCCCTGACGTGCTGCTCGCTCCCGGGGATGTGCTGGTAGATTCCAAGATCCACCTGGGCCAGCCTCTCCGTGCCGAACTGCTTCCACAGCTGGCAGAGCATGGACGTCTCGATGTCGTAGCCGTTGGAGAACCTTATGCTCTTGAGGGCGTCTATGGCGAAGGCGTACTCTCCGCTGAGGTGGTATTTTATCCTCTCCAGCCCCTTGAACTTCCCCTCCTTGGACAGGACCCTGAACAGCGGCGCCATGCCGACCCTCTCCAGCCTGCCGCCGAAGTGCAGGCCGTCGGGCTTCTCGTTCTTGCGGGCGTAGACCGCCTTGGTGAAGACTATCCCCGGGTCGCTGAGGCGCGTCTTGCTGTCCGCCCGCCAGCTGTCCAGTATGGGCTTGCAGAGCGCCCCCACGTAGAACTTGCGGAAGGACTTGATGTCCGAGTCGACGAAGCACAGTATGTCGCCGTAGGTGACCGGAATGGAGTACCACAGCCCGGCCCCCTTGCCCTTCTTCAGAGACTCTATCTCCTTTTTCGTCAGCAGGCCGTGGTCCAGGAATATCTTGTGCAGCAGCGGGTCCAGCTGGCTCAGGAACCTCACCGAGAAGTCGAACCGGCCCTCCATGCTCTTCTGCTTGCCATCGGGCATGCTCCTGACGAACTCCACCTCCTTGGCGAAGGTCTTGCAGTGCTTTATGCAGAGGGCCAGGAGGAACTTTATGAACTCCCTGTCGGGCAGGCCCTTCTCGTCGCGGGAGCCGTCCACGATTACCAGCTCGTCCACGGCACCGCGGTCTATGAGCTTGCCTATCTTGCGCATTATCATGAGCATGGTCTCTATGTACTCCTGGTTGCCGTTGTTGAAGGTGGGCAGGACCACCGAGATGGTCACCGGGTTGGTGCCGCTCTCCTGGTAGACGGTTCTCTCGAGCTTGAGGCGCTCTATGTCCTTTTCCTTTATCCGCTCGTTCTCCTCCGCGTCCACCGACTGCATGTTGGCTTTAACTAGAAGTAAGCGGATAAAAAGAGCCGGCGTCTCAGATTCTCTTCAGGTCCTTCATCTCGTCCCTGAACTTCCTGCTCTTCTCCTCTAGCTTGTTCAGGTTGCTCTTGGCCTCGGCGCTGTCTATGACCTCCATCTGCCTCTTGACCAGGCTGGTGAACACGTCCATGATGTTCACGAACTTGTTGGCCATGATGTCACTCCTGCGCAGCAGGCCGCGGGTCGCCCCCACGAATATTATCGCCATGCCGATTATCTGGACTATGCCGTATATTATCTCGTTCTGGTATATGGTGTCCACGTCCACGTTGCGCCGCTGAATCTGCTCCAGGTTCTGAAAATTGAGATATATCCCGGAGACAGTCAGTACAAAGCCCACCATCAGTATCATCGCCACCTCGGCATTGACCGTTCTGACCATTTTCAAGAAATCGCAAACCTCCCGATAAGATTGCTGGAGGGAGAATAAAAGCTTACTTCAGCTTCCTCAGCACGCCCCTCGCCGCCAGGACCCCGGTGGCCGCCGCGTTGGTTATGTCCCTGGACAGGCCGCAGCCGTCGCCCGCGGCGAAGAGGTTCCTGACCGAGGTCTCCATGTTGTCGTCCACCCTGGTCATGGTGGAGTAGAACTTTATCTCCGGGGCGTAGAGTAGTGTGGAGTCGGAGACCACCCCCGGTATGACCTCATTGAGCTTCTCCAGCCCCTGGATTATGTTCATGACTATGCGGTGGGGCATGGCCATGGAGATGTCGCCCGGCGTCACGTCCTTGAGGGAGGGCTCGATGCGGTTCTTCTTTATCCGCCCCCAGGTGGACCGTCTGCCGTTCAGCAGGTCCCCCATCCTCTGCACGATGGGCTTGTTGCCCCCGATGGTGGTGGCCAGCTTGCCCACTGACTTGCCGTATTTGGTGGTGTTCTCAAGCGGCTCGGTCAGCCGGATTCTCTGCAAAAAGGCGAAGTTGGTGTTCTTGGACTTCCTGCCCTGCATGGAGTGGCCGTTGACGCCGATGTGCCCGTCGTAGGTCTCCTTGACCACATATCCTTGGTGGTTGGTGCAGAAGGTGCGCACGAAGTCGTCGTACTTCTTGGTCCGGATGTGGAACTTCGGGTCGCGGTTTATCTTGATGACGGGGTCCATGACTATGGAGGGCACCTCCACCCTGACCCCCACGTCCAGGGGGCCGTAGGTGTATTCCACCTTGTGGGCGGTGAAGACTCCGTCTATCCACTCCCCCCCTATGCGCCCGGGGGCGGCTATGACGCGCTTGGCCTTTATCCTGCTCCCGCCGGCAAGGACCACGCCCCTGCATACTCCCTTGACTATGAGAAGGTCTTTGACGTCGGTTTCCATGAGCAGGTCCACTCCGAGCTTCTTCAGCTCGCCCTCGAAGCTCTTTATGACCGCGGGCCCCCTGTCACTGCCTATGTGGCGCTGCTCGATGTCCAGGAAGTCCACGCCCACGGAGGCGGCCTTGCGCTTGAGGTCCTCCGCGGTCTTGCCCTTGGCCTTGTAGGTCTTCTTGGGGGCGCCGTGCTTCAGGAAGACCCTGTCCACGTACTTTATGAGCTTCCAGGATTCGGAGTTGTCCTTGGTGAAGAGGTCCAGGTTCCCGCCGATGTCCGGGCGCAGGTTGAGGGTGCCGTCGGACCACGTGCCGGCCCCGCCCATGCCGCACATGATGTCGGTGCCGCGGGCGTAGCCGTTGCCCTTGTCGGCCTTCTTGCTCATCCGGCCCTTTATGTCCTGGCCCTTGTCGATGAGCAGGATGGACAGCTTCTTTTGAGCCCTGGCTAGCTCGTAGGCTGCGAACATGCCGGCCTGACCGGCGCCCACTATAACGACATCATACTCTTTGGGCAATCTTACCACCTGGCAGGAGCTTGCGGGCTCCTGTAGTTTAGCCGTACGGTCTTAAAAAGAGGCCCGTTTTCGGCCCTCAGCTCTGTATTT
>CAZTIX010000106.1:0-3648 GCA_964613935.1 uncultured archaeon | reverse complement strand
AAACTATCAGCGCCCACCTTAACTCATGGAAACTGTCAAGGGCTGTCCGAAGTTCATCAGGAACGGGCCGTGCGGAGGCTACGAGGACAGCCGCTGCGAGGCACATCCGGACAAGAAGTGCGTTTTCGTGGCCGCATGGGAGCGCAATCCGGACAGCCTGAGGAGGGAGATATGAGCTTTGTAGACAAGCTCGGGAAGGAGTTCGTGGTGACGGGAGAGGTGGAGCCGGAGGCGGAAGTATCCGATTCCTTTCTCCAGAAGGCGGAGAAATACAAGCCATATGCCGACGCAATCAACGTCATAGACTCGCCGCTCGGGAAGCCCCAGGTGTCCTCCCTTGCCGCCTCCTGTCTCCTAAAGGAGAACGGCTACGAGCCGGTGCTCCAGGTCTGCGCGCGGGACCGCAACCGGACCGCGATAATCAACGACCTTCTGGGGGCCAGGCTTCTCGGCATAGAGAACGTCCTGGCAATAACGGGCGACTATCCTGGGGAATCCAAGCCGGTCTACGAGTTCGATTCGGTCAGCCTCCTGCGGCTGATTAAGAAAGACATGCCCAAGGACCACAAGGGATTCGGCATGAATGTCGGTGCGGCCTACAACCCCCTGGCGCAGCCGAACGGGCCGGAGAGGATAAAGCTGGGGAAGAAGCTGAAGTACGCGGATTTCATCCAGACCCAGATGGTCTTCGACCTGGAGGCGCTGGACAGCAAAATCGCCAGCAAGAACCGCAAAAAGATTATAGTGGGGATTTTTCCTCTTATCCCCGGAGCGGCCGACTACTTCAACAAGAGCATCCCTGGCGTCAGGGTGCCGGGGAACGTTGCCGATTCGGTCAAAAGCGCGGACGACGGCGTTAAGCTGGCCAGAGAATTGGTCCTGGGAGTCAAGGAGCGAGGCTTCGCCGGGGTTCACCTGATGGTGTTCAGGATAGAGGACAGGATTAAAGAGATTTTGAAGGGCGCAGTGTAAGCGCTCACTCCTCGCCCAGCTGCTTTAGCTTGACCGGCCTGTCTCTTTTCCTGCCCCTTCTCCTCTTCCTTAAACGCGCTATTCTCCTTGGGTGGGTGCTGCTGGGCTTCATGTTGGCCAGCTTCGCTTTCCTCTCCCGCTCTCTCCGTTTCCTATGCGGCCTTTGGAGAACTTCGGGGTCGAAGGCAGTGAAAAACCAGTCCAGGCCCGTATTCTTGCTGGTGGTCCTTACTACTCTTCTGGGCATTGAGTATTTACGGGAGGGGAGAATATAAGTGCGCCATCCACTATTCCGCGAGCTCCCTCGCCGCAACCAGGGCGTCGTTGTAGTCGTAGAATTTGATTTCCTGCAGCGCCTTCTTAAGCATCTCCTTCTCCACCAGGTTTTTCAAATCTCCGATGGCGCACGGGCCCACCCCCTTTGCGCTCCCGACGCTCTCCCCGTCCACGTCCGGCTTTATGCTCTCTATGCCGTAGGGCTGTATGGCGTTGACGTCCGCGACTATCTCCGGGTTCAGCCCAGAAAGGGCCTCCGAATCCAGGAGCTGGGTGGCCTTGGCCCCGGTGGCCAGGATTACCTGAGCCTCCTTGCACGCCTCCGCACGGTCGCCGTTGGTGGGTCCCATGAAGCCCTTGACTTTCCCTCTGACGTCGTCAGATAGCCGGTTGGCTATCTTGGTGGCCTTCTCTTTGGTCCTGGACGTTATCGTCACCTCCGCACCCAGATTCCTCAGAAGCAGTGCGGATATCTGGCCGATGGGCCCCGTGCCGGCGAGTATGACGACTCGCTTACCCTTCAGGCTGCCGGCCAGCTTCTCGACCTTCGCTATGGTGGCCGCGGCGGTGGTGCAGGCCCCGTTGGGGTCGAGTATCGCCGACATCTTGAACGGCTCCCGAAGAATGCGCTTGAGCTTCTGGAATATCCTCTCGGATATATCCAGGTCGCTGCCCACCATTATCACTGTGTTCTTCAGCCCCTCCTTGCCGCGCGCGAACATGGCGTTGTGTATTATGTAATCCACGTTGTCGGGAGTGACGTTGGAATATGGTATCACGGCGTCGTAATCCGCGTCCAGGGCCAAGAGTAGGTCGAAGGGATTGGCTACTTTGTTCGTGTCCAGATAAAGCAGAGCCTTCTTCATTTAGCGTTACTCCCAGTGGGTCCGGTAGAGGTCCGTGTCCTCGCCCAGGAGCGCCAGGAACTCCCTGGCCGCGCGCTCCGGGTCCTTCGACTGAGTTATGTACCTGCCGACTATCAGTATGTCGGCCCCGTTGATGAGCGCCTGCTTGGCCGTCTTGGGATTTATTCCCCCTGCCACGGCGCAGAGTATCTTGTCCGACACCTCCGACTTTATCTGCTTTATCAGCTTCCAGCGGGCGTCCTCGGCGCGCTCTTCCTTGCCCCGGCCGGAATCCACGTTGCGGTGGAGTATGGCCACATCGGGCTGCTCCTTCAGCCCCTTCAGGACGCCCTTGGGGTCCTGCACGTTCATCATGTCCACATAAGCGTAGATGCCCATGCGGTGTGCCTCGTAGATGACGTTGTTGATTGTTTCCTTGGTGGAGAGGCCCGAGACGACTACCGCATCAGCCCCCTGGTTGTATGCCATGTCGACCTCGACCTTGCCCACGTCCAGGGTCTTGAGGTCTGCCACCAGGAAATCGTTGGACCTAATCTTCCTGAGCTCCTTGAGCCCCCGGACTCCCCACTCCTTTATGTATGGCGTCCCGGCCTCGATTATCACCATGTCGTTCTTGGGCACCTGCTCCAGGACCCTCTTGATAGAGGCCTGGTCGATTAAGTCCACCGCTATCTGCAGATAGGGCGGCCTCCACAATCTTGCCATCTTGACGCCCGCTATGGCGTGGGTCGCCCGATCCTTCTCGTAGTTTATCCTCTTGACGCTCGGGTACCCGCTCAGTGCCCTTTTGATCGCCATCTTTGTAGCGGAATAGTTGTAGCGATATATCTTGCCGTATCCCTCCGCCTCCGGGTGGATGAAAACCGAGGCTATCACCACGTAGTCCTCGGCGTACTCGTTCGGAATTACGCCCTCGGCCATGGAGTCGGCGACCGCTTTGGCCACCGCGGCTTGAGCCGGGCCGAATATCTTGCTCGCATCGTCTAGGTTTTTGACCGTGACTTTCGGGATTATGAGTGTGGCGGGCTTGGGTATGAGGTTCGGCCTTATCACTCCCAGAAGAGGCGTGTGGCCCTGGGAAAGCTGGGTCATGCCGTTGAGGAACGCCGCGCCGACCGGCCCGTCCTTTTTGCCTATGGTCAGGTCGATGTGCGCTACCTCGTTGCCTTCTCCAACCAATGCCTCTCCAATCAAAAAATCGTTTTCCATCATATCCTCCAGTTGTAAGGTTATCTTCTTTCGTTAAGTCTTTGCCGACAGCTTCACAGCTGCCTCCACGGCCCTCTTCGCGTAATCGTCTATCCTGGCCATGGCCTGCGCGCGGGTCTGCCCCGGCCCGCTGACCCCCAGGCCGACCGGCTTGTCGAACTCCAGCGACAGGTCCATCAGCTTCCTAGTCAGCTGCCCGGCTATCACCTCGTCGTGCTCGGTGTCGCCCTCGATTATCGCTCCCACCGCGGCAACGGCGTCTATGCCCTTCTTCTGAAGCAGCTTCCTGACCTTGAGAGGCATGTCGTAGGAGCCGGGCACCGTG
>CAZTIX010000105.1:0-3652 GCA_964613935.1 uncultured archaeon | reverse complement strand
GATTGCTACTATAAGATAATAGGCGAAGAGCTGGAGGCCCTTGGCATCTCCTTTGACAACTTCTCCCGGACATCTCGCAAGGTACATCACGAGCTGGCTAGGGAGTTCTACAAAAAAATAGGCGACAACGGCCACATATTGGAGAAGAGCGTCAAGCAGCTTTTCTGCAAGCCTTGCAACAGGTTCCTTCCCGACCGCTACGTTTCGGGGGTCTGCACATTCTGCGGCTCGGAGGCGCGCGGGGACCACTGCGAGGGTTGTGGCAGGCACCTCACGCTCTCCGAAATAGGAGAGGCCCGATGCGCCGCCTGCGGCAGCGAGCCGGAAGTGAGGGAGACCACCCACTACTTCTTCAAGCTCTCCGACTTCTCCGTTCGCCTCGGGAAGTACCTTGAGGGCAACAAGGAGATATCCGATAACGCGCGCAACTATGCCAGCCAGTGGCTGGGCGAGCTCAAGGACTGGGACATCACCCGCGATCTGGACTGGGGGGTCAAAATCCCGGGCACGGACAAGGTCACCTACGTCTGGTTCGACGCGCCGATAGGCTACGTCTCATTTACGAAAGAGAAATTCAAGGACTGGAAGGACTACTGGAAGGGCCGGGTTGTCCACTTCATCGGCAAGGACATCATCTATCACCATGTCCTGTTCTGGCCTGCGATCCTGATGGCCGAGGGCGAGTTCCCGCCCCCCGCCGCAGTCAGGGCTGGGGGCTTCCTGACCCTGGAGGGCGAGAAGATGTCCACCTCGCGGGGCCATGTGGTCTGGATAAGCGACTATCTGAAGGACTTCTCGCCCGACTACCTGCGCTTCTTCCTGATGTCTGCCGCAGCCTTGGACCAAGACATGGACTTCTCCTGGCGGGCCTTCGGCGAGAAGATAAACAGCGAGCTTATCGGCAACTACGGCAACTTCATAAACCGCGTGCTCAGCTTCTGCAAGAGCAGGTTCGGCGGAGAGCTGCCGGCCGCGAAAAAACTCGGCAGGGACGACAAGGAGATTCTCGCCAGGCTGGAAAAGTCGCATAAGAGGGTCACCAAACTCCTGGAGGAGTTCAACTTCGCCGACGCCTTGAAGGATATAATGTCTCTCTCGCGCGCGGGCAATGAATATTTTCAGAAGAAGGAGCCCTGGAAGGGCGATGCGGAGACCACCGTCAACCTCGGCGTCAACCTGGCCCGCTCACTGGCCGTGATGGCCGAGCCGTTCATGCCCTTCTCCAGCGCGGAGCTGCTGAAGCAGCTGAACTCCAAAGGAGGCTGGGACAGCGCGCGCAAGCCCGCTCTGAAAGCCGGCCATAAAATAGGCGATGTCAATCCGATCTTCAGAAAGATAGAGGAAAGCCAGATAAGGGCCCAGGAGACCAAGCTCCGCAAGAAGGGAACCGGCGGCCCGGAGAGCGGCACTGCCGCCCGCCCCGCAGACTCAAAAATAAAACCCTTGAAGAAAATGATAGAATTAGAAGACTTCGAGAAGCTGGACCTGAGGGTCGCGGAAGTCCTGGACGCCAGGCCGCACCCCAACGCGGACAAGCTGCTTGTTCTGGACGTCGATTTGGGCGGGGAGAAGCGCCAGCTGGTGGCCGGCCTGAAGGGCCACTATGAGCCGAATAAGCTGAAGGGCCGAAAGATAATCGTGGTGGCGAACCTCAAGCCCGCCAAGCTCAGGGGCGTCGAGTCTCAGGGAATGCTGCTGGTGGCGGGAGGAGACGACCGACTGGCTCTCCTGACTCCCGACAGGGACCTCGCGAGTGGCTCAACCGTGAGCTAAAGCTGGATTCTGAAAAAAAAGAAATATCGGCCCGGTCAGTAAGACCAAGCGCTAGGCATGCCGGGACCGGAAGCGCCGTAAAGGCCTCCGCCCCACGCACTGGCCCAGATGGAGTTCCAGACAATAGTCCAGGCTATCCAGCTGAATATCATGCTTATGATTATCCAAGCTACTAGAGCCACTACCGTGACCGCGACAGCCTTGTCGTTGCCGTACCTTGCTCCGGAACCCACATATATCAGATATGCGGAATATAGCCAGCCAAGGAAGCCGATAATGCCTCCCAGGATGCCCAAACCCCACATCCATGCCAGAAGTCCGCTCAGGAAGCCGATGACTATGGCAGGCGTTGCGGCGTAACCGATAAGGGTCACTGCCTCCTCATTGCTGACCTGCCTGCCCATCAAGCCGTTGCTCAGCATCGCAACGACAAAGCCGGCTCCTATAACGGCGGCTACTGTCCCTATGTACACTACTATGCCATATATCAGGCCCCACTGTACTCCAGCGGCCGATCCCCAGCCTATCATCCATCCGAGGATGGACCCGATTAGCGGCAGGAGCGCTATCATGGCCACATACATGACCATCTGTCCTACCGGCTTCGGCCGTACGCTGCTGAGGAACTGCCTGGCCGTTCCCGGCATAGAGGCGTTCATTGCGTCTTGTACTAAAGCCATTTTTTCATCACCGTTGTTTGCAAAGGTGCGGTATTAAAATGCCGCCATCTATAAAAACATTATTGGGAAACGCCGGCAGTTCGCCCTAACCGCCGTATCTGGAGCGCTTTTCGCGCTCCCATTCCATGCGAGTGTTCCATCTCTCCCTCATCTGGTCCCAATGGTTGCCTGCCTGCCGGTTCTGGGCACCCGGGATGACTATGAAAGGGGGATTGTAGACTGGCGGGCCCTCCTCCTCTTCGCCAAAGCCCAATAGAGACTTGATGAAACCCCACAGACTCATTTCAGCCGCCTATCCCCAACCACCTTAGTATCCTCTTCGGACCCTCTCCCGGCTTGCCCGACATGGATTCCGGAAAGCCCGGCGGAGCGGTTATGGCCTGGCTCTCGGGCACTATCTCGGAAAGCTTCAAAAAGTGCTGGTCGGCTATCTTTGATGCTCGCCCCAGGAGATGGTCCATGCGCCTCTTCTGCTCCATGTCTATCTTGCCGCCCCTGTAGAGGGAGGCTATCTGGCGGCGGAAGTTGGCCCTCTGCTTGGGGCTGAACTCGCGCCTGACGTGATTCTGCATGGCGATGGCCTCGACCGTGCTGATGCCCTCCTCGTGGGCGCGCTCTATGAAGTTGTCCACCATGCTAATCTTCGCGTCGAGGTCGTCCGCAAGCTTGTCGAATGTCTTTGCGTCCATGGTATTAAGCCCTGACTGTTGATTTCTCCGACCGCCTGCGCGCCTCGCGCAGGCCCTTGCCGGAACTCTGGCCGGCAAGCTCTATCATCCTTCCGAGACCGGTCCCCATGAGCGATATGCCTCCGTTCACTTCCGTCACCCTTTTGGCTCTTCTTCTCCCGTGCTTCTCTGCCAGGGCCCTGAAGGAGTGCCGATTCACCAGCCCCCTCTCGTTCAATATTCTGCCCAAAGCCCTTTCAGTGACCTGCGCGCTTTTTGGCCGCTTCCTTCCGGTTCTCCGGCTAGAGGCTCTGCCGCTCTTCCTGCCGCTTCTTGGCCCGGGGCCGCTTCGGGATTTGGCTCTTTTTTTCACGCTAACTCTTACGCCTATAGGCTAAAAAAAGGACGCATTTTTAAGCCTTTAGGCATTTATATTCGGGGTGGAAGGCTCTGCCGGGATGGAAGACAATTCCCTCAATAACGGCGTCTCGGAGTCGGAGGGCGTCTACCTGCGAAGGAGACTCCTGTTCT
>CAZTIX010000104.1:0-3716 GCA_964613935.1 uncultured archaeon | reverse complement strand
ACGAACTGCTCGGCGCCGTATTCGCTCTTCAGGTGCTCCGCCGCCGTTCCCTTGCCGGAGCCAATCCGCCCGGCCAGCCCGATTACCAAAATCATCTTTTATTTTTTTCCGGTCAAGCAATAAAATAGCGGGATGACCGAAATAGTCGCGTGCGTGGACAAGGAGTTCGTGGATGAGGAGGAGGGAAGGGGCACCGCCGGCAAGAAGCGCGAGGACTACATAAGCTGGGACGAGTACTTCATGGGCGTATCTCTCCTCTCGTCCAAGCGCAGCAAGGACCCCAGCACCCAGGTGGGAGCGTGTATCGTGGACCGGAGCAACAGGATCGTGGGGATAGGCTACAACGGCTTCCCGCGCGGCTGCTCCGACGACGCGCTGCCCTGGGGGAGGAAGGCCGACGACATCAAGGAGACCAAATACCCCTATGTCGTCCACGCCGAGGTCAACGCCATACTCAACTCCACCCGAAACCTCGACGGAGCGCGCATGTACGTGGCGCTCTTCCCCTGCAACGAGTGCACCAAGATGATAATCCAGTCGGGAATAAAGGAGATAGTCTACCTCAGCGACAAATACGCCGACACCGACTCGGTGAAGTCGGCCAAGAGGATGATAGGCATGGCCGGGATAAAATACCGCAAGCTGGACACCAAGCTTAAGAAGCTGGATATAGATTACAGAGTCTGACAAGCTTTTTTACCTTTAGGCTAAAATTAGGGCATGGCAAAGAAATCCCCGAAGAGCAAGGAGCCCGAAAGCGGGCCGGCCTCGGACTGGGGGCACGAGGTGGCCTACAAGCTGGTTGACCTATACGTCAGGGAGCTGACCGAGCGCCGGGAGAAGAAGATCCTCGACGTGGAGGGCCTTGTCGAATCGTACCTCTATGTCCTCGGCCGGCTGAAGGCCAGCGAGCACGAGATGGGCGGCATCGTGAAGGCCATCAAAAAGGACATGGCGGAGGAGCCCGAAAGCCCCGAGAAGAGCGGCCTTAAAGAGGCGGTCGGCGATAAGAAGCTGAGCTCGGGACTGCTTAAGGCGCTCGAGGGCATGTAATCAGAAAAGCATCAGGACTATCCGCGCCCAGAACGGGCTAAGCAGAACGGCCAGGGGGAAGGCCGGCGCGAACCTTATGCCCCACTTTATCCTCACCCTGTCCGAAGGCTTCTTCCCCTTCTTGAGCTCCTTCAGAGACTCTGCCGACAGGCCGTCCATGTCGCGGCGGCTGGCGACCTTCTTGCCCTTTACGAAGATGTCCTCCACGACCAGGTCGCCCTCCTGCAGCTCGCTGATCTTGACCTCCTTCTGCATGGCCGCCTGCTCCACGCTGCGCACGAAAACCAGAATCGCGTAGAGCAGCGGCGGCGAGGCAGCCACCAGAGACAGCAGGAGGTTGTAGGGTTTGAGGATTATCACCAGAGCCAGGGATAGGGCAATCAGAGCCGCCCAGTGAAGCCACTCTTTTCTGAAGCGCTCGGACATCAGGGAGAACGCGCGGGGGGACTTGAAGGCCAGTATGAAGGCGTAGGCCAGGGAATAGGGCACCGCCACCATCGACAGGGCAGCGAATATCCCGAACACCGGGGGGAACATGGACAATGAGGAATCCAGTATCGAGGGGGCTATGAGACCGCCCAGCGCCGCACCTATTCCCGCAATCAGCTTGGCGTCGCCCCCGCCCCAGCCGCCGGTGTAGAACAGCAGGGCTCCGAAGGCAAAAAGAGCGCCGCCGACCGCCAGCCCGTCTGCCAGATATCCCAAATCTCCAAGACGCAGAGAGAAGCCTGCGCGCATGGCCAGAGCGGCACAGACCAGGCCCAGCGTGAACTTGTCCGGTATCTCGCCCGTCCTGATGTCATGGTAGGACGCCGCCAGGGAGAAGGCGAGGGCGACTCCGAACAGGGATATGTTTGCGTAGAATACGTCCATCTTAAAGCTCTCTCGTCTCGACCCCAAACTCCTTCGCCGCCTTGGAAAGCCAAGTCTGCCTTGCGCCTATCACAAGGGGACAGTCCGACCTCTTCGCCAGGACCAGCGACTCCGCTTCCGGTCCGGAGACGGTAAGGGAGGAGGACGCCTCCCCGGCTTCGGCCCCGCCCTTCTCGTCCAGCGGCTTGTCGGTCAGGAAGGATTCGGGGGTTTTGAAGGCCGTGTATATCCTGCGGTCCAGACCGGGATTGAGGCGCTTGTTGATGCTGTAGAGCCTCTTGGCAGACTTCATCCTGTCGTAGACCGCTCTGTCCAGAACGAATCCGTCGTCTCCCCCGCCTCTTCCGAAAAGCGACATCATGGAATCACCTTGCCCTTATGACACTACCTCCACTATCCCCTTCGGTGAAGAGCTTCCCAGTCCCCGCGAGACCCGGACCTTCACGCGGTCGCCCTTCCTGACGTCCTTCCCCAGAGGATTCTTGACCGCATAGTCCGCTTCTCCGACCTTAGAGAACAAACCTGCCTTCACGCTCACTCCGGCCCACTCGCCGGAGGTGAAGAGGACGGTCCCGTAGCAGTGCTTCCTCAGGACCGCCGCCCTCAGGACTATGGTCGCTATTATCACGGAGAGTAGGAGGCCGAATATCCCGTAGACTGAAGAGAAATCGGTCAGGGACAGGCTGGCGGTGGCGGTCACGTAGAATATTGCAAGGAGCAGCACCTCGTATGCCACGAATATCGCGAGATATCTCGCCCAATCTTCGGGATAATCACGCTTCAACTCCCGCCTGGAGACGGGGAACTGTAGCAGAAACACCAGGGCCGCGGGAATGAGCAGCAGCAGGTCGAGCACGAACGCCGACAGGGTCAGCAGCAGGAAAGCCGCCATCAGCGCCTGAAGTTTGGACAGAGGATTCATGGGGTTATAACGGTTAGGATAAGAAAAACCATCGTTTTTTAACCTATCTGCGGAAATTAGGGCGATGGCAACTTCGGAGCAGGATAACAGGAAACTGACCGAAGCCGTGGAGGCCGGATTAAGGGACGGCAGGAGCCTTGACTCCCTCCGAAAGGCGATGGAGGAGTCCGGCTACTCCAAGGACGAGATAAGGGGCATAATATCCAACGTTGACCGCAAGCGGACCGTCAGAAGGCCCCAGAGGAAGGGAGAATCCAACAAAGCATGGGTTGCCGCGGCAGTCGTCATAATCGTCGCCGTAGGAGTAGGGTTCTTCATGTTCGCTCGGCAGCCCGGGGGAGAGCCGGAGAGCGCGACGGGTCCGAACGTAACGGCTCCGCCACAGCCGCAAGAGGTCAGGACCTGCTATGTAGTGAACGAGAGCATCAAGCAGATTATGGTGGATGCTGGGGCGCAGTGCGACAAGTGGTTCCTCATAAAGGAGATTTAGCCCTTCCTATGAAGGATCGGACCTTCTCCAAGTCCTTGCTCCCTGGAGCGGACTCCACGCCGCTGGAGACGTCTGCCGCATAGGGCTTGACCGCCTTCACGGCATCGAGGACGTTCTCGGGGTTCAGACCGCCGGCGATGAGAACCGGCTTCTTCGAATGCTTCTTCAAGCTGGCCGCTATCCTCCAGTCGTAGGTCTTGCCGGTGCCGCCGATCTCCCCGCCGAAACGGGTGTCGAGCAGGACGTAATCCGCAATGCTGGAGACGTCGCCGACCCTCCTCTTCAGCTCCTCCGTAGCCTTCCTCTGCCCGGCGCCGACCGAGACGTTGATTATCATCTTGGGGGCCTCCTTCCGTATCTTCCCGTACTCCCTCAGGC
>CAZTIX010000103.1:0-3826 GCA_964613935.1 uncultured archaeon | reverse complement strand
GGTCATAGGCCAGACCAGTGACGGCGTTAGTATCACCGTCAACATTGAGGAGCCGAGACGGCCGCGGGCGGCTGCAGGCGGTTCAGCGACGTCGCCGCCCAGCTCAACTCCGGAGGGCGGATAACGGACAGGGAGATATATCTCAAGGTCGAGAAGAAGGACTTCGGGACGGTCAAGACGCCGGTCATGACGATGCTCCCCAGGGGCACTCTCCGGGTGAACGTCAACATGTCCGAGGCCTACGACATATGCGTGCAGGTCAGGGCCAGCGACGACCAGCGCCCCCTCAAGGCCAAGGTCTTCCTCTACTACAACGAGTCCGGCGAGGACCCCGTCGCCAGCAGGCAGACCGGCACCGACGGCATAGCCCGCTTCTCCGAGGAGTGGAGAGACACCTACTACTTCAAGATGCGGGAGGACCACACCCTCTACGACCCGCTGGACATCTACAGCCACTCGCGTGAGAACGTCAGCGGCGGCGAGTGCGGCACCCTGACCCTCTACGACCTGGGGACTCTCTGCGACTTGGGGCTGACCGTCCTGGACTCCGGAGAGAAGATACGGGTTCCCCTGGGCGAGACGGCCGGAATCCCCCTCAGGATTCTGGAGGGCGGGGAGAGGTCCGACAACTCCATAACCGACGAGGGAACCGTCGCCGGCCAGCACAGCGTGAACCTGAACAGCGGCGACGAGGCCAACGTCACCCTCCGGCTCAACGGAGAGTTCCAACAGTTCGCCCTCTCCTACGGAGGCACAAAGTTCAGCCCCAAGCAGGAGATAATAGCCCGCCTGGATGTCGGCGAGGACGGGCTCTACAGCGGGCTGGCCGAGGCCTCCAAGAACGAGTACTGCTCCCGGCAGGCGGGCTTCGAGCTGGAGGTCTACGAGGAGCAGCTTTTGGTGAGCGCGGACTCCGTTTCATTCAACCCCCTCGAGGACAGGAGCGCCAGCTTCTGCATCTACGTCACGGACCAGGACGAGGAGCCGGTCACCGACGCGAGCGTGGTGGTGCAGGTGGACGAGATAGACGGCTGGGGCCAGACCGCCACCCGAAACGCGGCCTACGACGAGATAAGGGAGTGCTACCGGGGCGCATTGGTTTCTAGCATGGCGCCCGAAGAGGGAGGCGCCTATCCCTTCCACGTCCTGGCCAAGAGGGGCGACCTGAAGAAGATTGCCCAGTTCGAGGCCGACATCGGCATGGGCAGCCCCTGCGGCAACGGCGAGCTGGACAGCGGCGAGGAGTGCGACCCCGGGATTTATCCTGACGGCTGCTCGGAGGGCTTCTACTGCTCCTACGACTGCGTCTGCGTGGAGGAGGCCGTCGAGGCGGGGACGCTGATGGTGTCGGCCGACGAGGCCTCCGTGGACGTGTTCTCCGGCCGCAGCAGCGGCTTCTGCGTTCATGTAAGCGATTCCGCGGGCACCGTGACCAGCGCCCAGGTGACCGCCAGCTTCTCCGGAGACGGGGGATGGGCCGAGGACCACAGGGCCACGGCGTCCTACGACGTCGCCAGAGACTGCTATTACATCCCGATATCGGACAGCATCGCCTGGCCCTCGAACGTGAGGCGCGGCTCGATAGACGAGATGCTCGGCTCCAAGACCGTCTACATATCTGCCGTGGACGGGGAGAGAACGGCTTCAACGACCGCCTCGGTCGACATAGACTGCGGCTGCGACGAGGAGGACTGGTGCGAGTGGAACTGCCCCTGCGACGGGGACTGCGAGGAGCAGGGCTACGGGAGCCTCCAGATAGACTACTGCCTGCACATAGCCGCCGGGAGGGGCGTCTATCCCGGCCCGGCGAGGGGGCCGATGCCGTATCCCGGCTACAGCAAAAGAACCGGCTATCCGGTGGGCGGGACCTACGGCTCTCAGAACTACGCCGGCGGCGCGCCCTCTCCATACGGCTACGGCTCCTACGGCTCTCCGGGCGGCCTCGGCGGCATGCCTCCGGGAGTCGTCGGCCTGCCCAGCGCCAGCGGAGGATACGTCGGCATCGACTGGGAGGAGTGCAAGAAGCTCTTCGAGAACCTGGGCTGGTTCGGCTACAGCTCCAAGGGCCTGGTGCTGGTGAGGGACGATGTTGCGCTAATAGACAGCAGGCAGGGCCCTGAGACAGGTACCTGCCAGACCCTCATAAGCATACTTCAGAGGTCGGACGAGTTCGAGTTCGTTCACGTCGAGGACACCTTCGGCGGCTCGGTGACCAACTGCTGCACCAAGAAGTTCGGCGGAGGGCTGTTCGGCAGCGGGCAGTGCCAGCTTTCCGAGTTCGAGAATCTTGTTGAGAGCGCTCTCAAGGACGATAAACCGGTCCAGAAAATCGATATCAAGCTGCTGACCAACGATGTCCTGTCATCCTACGGTCTGTCCGGCTATGAAGTAATCGAAAGCCCGACTGGGGAGAAGGCCCTTTACGCCCCTCACTCGGGAGGCCTCTACGGAAGCGGAGCGGTACTCTTCGCAAAGACAAACAGAATGCCGGGAGTTTCCGGCTCGGGAATCGACACATATCTCTTAGGCGTGCTCAGCAGAGACGGCGCCTACCTGAGCGCCGTAAGGAGCGATTTGGCATCGATAATGGAGACTCCGGGAGCTAAATACCCGGCGGGACTGCCCCCGGAGCAATGGACAATAGTCCTGACCGAGGAGAGCGCAGAAGACATTGCTGCAAGGGGCGTCTTCCTGACTGGTGCGGGGCTGCGAACGGCCCTATTCGAAAACATAAACAAGGACACGCTTCTCTACGTCATCGGAGATTATTCCGACATGACCCAGAGCAACGACGTCCTCGAAGCGATGCTCGCCTCCCAGAACAAGCGCGACCCCAAGTTCGAGGAGGTCAGCGGCTTCAATTACTGCGACGGCTCCGGAACCTTCAAGGAGCTCGGATGGGCGAATCCGGTCTTCCTGAGCGCGAACGAGGACGCCTATCTGGTCGGCACTCCGGAGGAAGCGAGCCAAGCCTGCAAAATACTAACTGATAGAAAGCTGAAGCTTGAGCTTGACAAGGGAGAGACCCTTGATATCGCATACGCCAAGAGGCCGTCCAAGAACGTCTATTACCTGATTGCGGGCAGGGGCGAGGAGATAACTGAGTTCGTTGCAGAGTTTTGGGCCGACGCCCCGATAAGCGTCGGAAGCCACAAGATATACGCATCTGACGAACAGAACGAGAAATACGGCATAATCCGCGCCAAGTGCCTGACCGAGGGCGACACTGTCCAGGCCTGCACGACTTCCGACCGAGAGGCTATGAAAAACGCGCTCATAGATGACCTGGCGACAAGGAATCTGCCGGACAAGTCCCCAGGGGCCATTAAGAGCCATCTCCTCGACTGCGTCTGCGGCGACGAGGCGAAGGACCCGCCGGCAAGGCTGAAAGGAAAGGTTGATTCAGGGGAAGTCTCGGGCGCTTCGACGGCCGACATTTCCGTGACAATAGTGGACGGCAACACGGGCAAGCCCCAAAGATACTTCTTCAAGGACGCAGACGGCCGCGACGATCTGACTGTGCAAGGCTCAATGGGAACATGGACCTTCACCATAGGCGACATCGACCCGGAGAACGACGTTCTTCTGTGGGCAACCTACGAGAAGGGCACTGGCGAAGACCGCAGATGCTATTCAAGCGAGCAAGCGACAGTCTCGGCGGCAAGCCTCGATTCCAATGAGGAGACGGACATAACCGGGACACCCCTCAATATAGTTACTAGCCAGATATGCCTGACGGACGGCCCGGTGAAGAACTACGATTACCGCCTCTCCGGGACGGTCGCGGACGACAACGGAAATCCGATACCCGGAGCGTCCGTGCTCA
>CAZTIX010000102.1:0-3882 GCA_964613935.1 uncultured archaeon | reverse complement strand
GCTCGCCCTCCAGGGCCAGCCGCTCCTTGGGGTCTCCGGGCGGCAGGCGCCCGCCCTCCATGATGCCCTCCAGCTCCCTGAGCCCGACCCCGTAGGCGCGCATCAGGAAGTCGGCGGAGTAGAGCCGCCTTACGCGGTTTCCCGTCTCGGGTCTTCTGTCTTGAAGGGGCGTCCCCTCCATGGGCTTGAACGGGCTGTAGTAGGCCCGCCTGACTCCGAACCTCTCGTAGGCACGGGCGGCGGCCTTGAGGAGCTCCAGGTCCGTCTCCCCCCCCGCCCCCGCCACCAGCTGGGTGGTCTGCCCCGCCCTCGGCGAGGCCCGCGCTATCCACTCCATCCTCTTCATGATGTCCAGCCGGAAGTCCTTGGACGGGGCCAGCTCGGACAGCCTGGAGGAGCCCGGCGCCTCCATGTTGACGGACAGCCGGTCCGCGACCTCCGCCGCCCTCTTTATCATCTCGCGGGCAGCTCCCGGAAGGACCTTGATGTGGACGTAGCCCCGGAACCCGCCCTTCCTGACCAGCGACGCCGCCTCGACCATCCTCTCCATGGCGGTGTCGGCGTCGCGGGGGACGCCCGAAGAGAGGAACAGTCCGCCGGCCTGCCCGCCCTCCCGCAAGCGAAGGAACAGCCGGGCCAGCTCACCCGGCTCGTAGGAGTACTTCCTCTTCATGCAGGCTATGCCGCAGTAGCGGCAGTCCATGCGGCAGGAGTTGGTCATTAGGGTCTTGAATATTCCGGCGGAAGAGCCGGGAGGGGACCGAGGACCGAAGACCGAGGACCCGGAGCCCCCGCCCGCCCGGGAATCCGAAACCGAGGACCCGGAACCCAGAACAGTCCCGGGCGCGCCCCGGCTCAGGTCCCATCTGCATCCGTCCGCCAGCTCCTCTGTCTTGCTCATTTGCTATACTCGCTCAGGGTGGACTGCCTGGAGACCAGCATCTCCCTCAGGAGGCTGCTCTCCCTGATGAAGCGCGACACCGGCAGCTCGAACTTCTCGCCGGCGTGGACTAGCGCCTCCTTCAGGCCGTGGAACTCCCTGAAGGGCTGCTTCAGGGCCGCCCTGACGTTCTCCCTCACGTTGAAGACGCCGAGGGGGACGTAGCCCCTGTAGGCCTCCCTGAGTATTATGGCGCCGGCCTGCTCTTTGAGCTTCTCCAGCGCCTCCAGGACGGCGAACTTGCAGCTGTAGTAGCATCCGCCCACCGAGGAGTAGCCCTTCTTGCCCGCGGTCGTCTCGTGGTCTCCGAACACCGCCACCCCGCGCCCCATGACGTGGAGGAAGGCCTCTATCCACTCGTACTGCCAGGGCGTGGGCGTGAGTATGACCGCGTAGCGGTTGTTGAGGCTGTCGAACTCGTAGACGCGGAAGACGTCGGTTACCGGGTAGTGCCTCACCCTCTTCAGCAGGGCGTCGGCCAGCGTGCTGTCGCAGGCGGTTATGCTCCACCTGGTCGGGACCATCCTCCTCTTCTTGCCGGTTCCCATCGAGCCGACGGAGAAGGCCTTCTGTATGCGGGAGAAGGGGAGCCCCTTCTCGTAGAGGCCCATGACCGCGTCGCCGGCCTTCAGGTCCGTGTCGTAGTATGTCTTCTCCAGCGACCTGTCCCACCGGCAGTTGCCGACCGTGAAGCCCTCCAGCTCGGCGCTGGGTCCGTGGGGCGCGCTCTCGCCGGTCAGGTAGCTGCCCCTGGGCTCGCTGCGGAAGCTGACCTCGCCCTCGACGGATTTGGAGGAGAGGGCTATGCTCCTGAGCTTCTCGACCAGCCGGTCGTCCAGGTCCGTCACCCCCACGGCCCTCTTCCCCCTCACCAGATTCATGCGGAAGCCGACCACGTCCTTGATGGACGCCCTTGACGCTATCCAGTCCTCCGGCGTGTCCATGAGCGACGTGTCCCCGTGCTCCGGCGCCATCATGGGCCCTGCGTAGACCTTGGGGTAGTTCCAGCTGCCTACGAAGACGGACGGGGGGGTGCTGCCGTCCAGCTCCCTCCCCACCTTCACCGACCGCATGCGGAACTGCGAGGTCAGCCTCTTGAGATACTCCCTCTTGCCGCTAATCACAATCCTTTTTTGCGGTTCTGCTTAAAAATGGTTGCTCCGGGGCCGAGCGGTGAGCGGTGGTCGGAGGTATTGTTTTTAAGGACCGGCTACAAATTATATCGGCAAGAATGCAAGACGTGACGCTGGCGCAGCTGCACAAGGAAATGCTGGGCATCAAGAAGGAGATAGCCCGCATACGGCTTATCCTGGACGAGGAGTACGAGCCCTCGGACCACGTAGTCGCCGGGGTGAAGGAATCAAGGGCCCGTCCGGAGGGAGAGCTCGTCTCCAATGAGGAGATGAGGGCCGAATTCGGGTCATGACCCTGACGGCTTGGGACCCAGGCCCGGGAATTCTTAAGGAAGCTGGACAGGCACATAGCCAACAGGATTTACAACACGGTAGACAACAAGGTCAGCGGGGATGTGAGGAGGTATCTGGAGCCCCTCAAGGGACATGATTTCTACAAGATAAGGGTCGGGGACTACCGGCTGTTCGTCGATTATTATCCAGAAAAGGACCGCCTGATAGTGCGCATGATAGAGCACAGGAGCAGGGCCTACAAGAGGCTTGGGAGGGGAAAGCCGTAGCGCAAAGGCATCTCTTGGGAGGCGGTGAGCGGTGGCGGATTTTATAGGCCGCTCTTCTAACACTACATGGCCGACCCGAAGCGAGTCGCGATAGCCCAGATAACCGCCCGGCACGGCGATTTGGACTACAACGTCCGCAGTGTAATCAAGGCCTTGGAGAAGCACTCCGACGCCGACCTGGTCATGTTCCCGGAGCTGTTCCTCCAGGGGCACCACCACAGGCCCCGGAAGAAGTACACCTCCCAGGCGGTCGACGTGGGCTCGCTGGAGAGCATACAGGAGGCCTGCAAGGACTTCGACGCCGCCGTGGTGGTGGGCGGGCTGGAGGCGGTCGAGGGCCGCAACTACAACTGCGCCTTCTACATAGACGCGCACAAGATAGAGCGCTACATCAAGACCCACGTCCACTGGACCGAGGAGTTCACCCCCGGCGACGAGCTGAGGTGCATAGACACGCGCATGGGAAGGCTGGGCATGATGATATGCTTCGACACCGCCTTCACCGAGGTGGGGAGGTGCCTCGCCCTGATGGGAGCGAGAATCTTCGCGGTCATAGGGGCGGTGCCCAAGGACTTCAACAAGAAGCACATGAACCGCCGCCTCCAGGCCATAGCGACACAGAACCAGGTCTTCGTGCTGTACGCCAACAAGTACAGGAGGGGGGAGTACAACGGCGGCTCATGCGTCGTGAGCCCGAGGGGGAAGGTCCTGAAGAGGCTCGACGGCCGCCAGGGCGTCCTGAGGGCGGAGATAGACATGGACGAGGTCGAGTCGTGGCGCGAGGAGGAGAAGATATACGAGTGCAGGCGGCCCGAGCTGTACGGCAGGATAACGAAGAGACCGTAAATCTTTTTATAAGCCCGCTTCTAAGTGGGGGAAACCAAAGGGAAAAAAGCGTTTCATGTGCTCCATCGCCGGACTGATTGACAAGGAGGGCGGCGACGTCAGCGGCCCCCTCAAGAGCATGCTGGAGCTGACCGAGCATCGGGGGCCGGACGGCTGCGGGATAGCCATCGGAGCATCCATAGAGAAGGGGGCCGAGGTCGGGGAGCTCGACACCGAGCGGCTCAACGGGGAGCACGGACTGGCCCACTCCCGCCTGAAGATAACCGGCGAGTCGGGCGTTCAGCCCCTCTGCGACTGCAACGAGGACCTGATTCTCTCATTCAACGGCGAGATTTGGAACCACAGGAACATAAGGCGCCGCCTGAGGAAGCTCGGCCACGCCTTCCGGACCGACTCCGACAGC
>CAZTIX010000101.1:3377-3893 GCA_964613935.1 uncultured archaeon | reverse complement strand
AAAGGACAAAAGATGCCGGCCGCGTTGCTGCCGCCGCCCACGCAGGCGACGATGGCCGAGGGAAGCCTGCCCTCCTGCTCCATCATCTGCTTTTTGAGCTCCCTGCCGATGACCGACTGGAAGTCGCGCACCATCATCGGGTAGGGGTGCGGCCCCAGCGCCGAGCCGAGGAGGTAGTGGGTGGTGGGGAAGCTGGACACCCAGTCGCGCATGGCCTCGTTTATGGCGTCCTTGAGTATCCTGGAGCCGGAGTCCACAGGGATGACCCGCGCCCCCAGAAGCCTCATGCGGAAGACGTTCAGCTCCTGCCGCTTCATGTCCACAGCCCCCATGTAGACCTCGGTCTTGAGACCGAGCTTGGCCCCGGCCGTGGCCGTGGCGACGCCGTGCTGGCCCGCCCCTGTCTCGGCTATGAGGCGGGTCTTGCCCATGCGCTTGGCCAGAAGGGCCTGGCCGAGGGCGTTGTTTATCTTGTGGGCGCCGGTGTGGGCCAGGTCCTCGCGCTTGAGGTATATC
>CAZTIX010000101.1:2845-3367 GCA_964613935.1 uncultured archaeon | reverse complement strand
GGGCCGTACTCCTCTGTCAGCCGCTCGCAGAAGGTGAGAGCCGTCGGGCGGCCGGCATACTGCCTGAGGAGGAGGTCCAGCTCCTTTTTGAATCCGGGGTCGCTCCTGCGCTCTTCGTAGGCGTCGGCCAGCTCCCGCACAGCCCCCATCAGGACCTCCGGCACGAACTGCCCGCCGTACTCCTCGAACTTCCCGCGAGAATCGGGATATTTCATCGGTAAGTTAGAACCGATTCCGTATAAAATGCGGTCGGCTAACTCCTCCTCATCGCTTCCCCATATATCCTGCCGGGGTCGAACTCGCCGCCCTCCAGGGTATGGAGGATTATCTCCCCTTTTTTTCCGACGTGGACGGAGCCCGCGTCGGCCAGGCGCCTCCTGAGCTCGGGGTCCTCGCGGGCCGCCGCGACAAGGCTATCCCGCAGCTCTGCTCTGGCGCCCGAGAGTTTCTTCCTGGCCAGCGCCGAGCTCAGGGGGCTTGCGCGGGTGCCGGCAAAGCGGCTGGCCGCCGACCTCAGGCTCG
>CAZTIX010000101.1:0-2835 GCA_964613935.1 uncultured archaeon | reverse complement strand
GCGGCTAGGGAGGTCAGGCGGGCCTCCGCGTCCGAATCCCTCGCGGCGAGGGGCAGGCTGGCCAGCGGGTTGTACTTGTGGCCTTCGAGGAGGCCGCTCTTAGCTCGGAGCGGGACGAAGGGCATCAGGTGTGACCTCCCGGCCCTCTTCAGAATCAGCGCTGGGTCGATGCCCCCGCGGCCCGGCGAGCCGTCGGGATGCGGCATCATTCTGTCAAAGATTATCCCGCCTTCGTCGGACACGCGCACGCTCCGGGCGGCGGCGAGGTGGCGGCAGAGCTCCGGGTTTCTCCTGGCTTCGAGTATCAGCCGGGCGCTCAGGTCCCTCGCCCTGTCATTAAGGCTCCTTTCCAGGCGCGTTGTGCGGGCCGGGCGCGCCGCGTCCAGCTCTTTCCGCTTATCTGCCACCGCTTTAGCTTGCTCGGCCAGCTCCCCCTCCGGCTCGTAAGAGTGCCGCATCAGCATGTCGCCCACGGTGTGCGGCTTGAACCTGGAGGGTCTTCCCGGGCGGGGCATTCTGGAGCAAGATGCTTATTTCTTCTTCCCCATGTCCTTGGCCACTGTCTCCTTGTAGGCCTTCATTATGTCCTCCAGAAACTTGTCCTTGTCGGCGCCGAAGTTCTTGGAGACGTTCTCGGCCAGGCGGGTCAGCTCCATGGGGAAGATGAGCTTGGTGGCCTTGCCGTCGGCGACCTTCTTCATGGCCTCGAGGTACATGTAGGACAGGGCCGGGTTGTCCAGCTTGGTGGCGGCTCTCTGTATGGCGTTGATAAGCGCCTCGCGGGCGAAGCCCCGCTGCTCCACCACCTGCCGCTGATACTCCGCCGAGCGCAGGTCGTGCATGCTCTCCTGAACCCTCCCGGGCAGGGTTATCTCCTGTATCTCGACCGAAATCAGGTCGACGCCCCACTCTCCCTTAAGGCGCTCCCGCTCGCCGGTGAGCAGCTCGTTGACCTTGGCTATGTTGGATATTACCTCCTCCGCGGTGAGGTTTCCGACCGTTTCCCTGGTTATGGACTTGAGGAATGTGAGGATGGCGGTGTTCACGTCCTTGACCTCAAGGACCGCCTTGTAGGGGTCGATTATCCGGGCGTAGACCACTATGTCCAGATAGAGCCTTATGTTGTCCTTGGTGATGGCCTCGTAGCCCAGAAGGTCCAGGGTCTTGATACGCATGTCAACGATGTTATAGCTCTCGATGGCCGGGAGTATGACCGCCCAGCCCGGGCCCGCTACACGGTTGAAGCGCCCGTACCTCTGGACCACCGCCCTCTCGTAGGTCTCCAGGAAGACTATGGAGCCGAAGAGGAAGACGCTTAGGGCGGAGAACAGCAGGGCGGCCAGCAGGGAGATGGCCGTGCTCATCCCCATGTTTCGGAAGAAGAGGAATATTATGAAGGCTATGAGGACCGCGACGATGACCTGTTGCATGGTGAGGGGCTTCCTCTGACCCTCGATGATTATCCGGTTCTCCCTCCTGGTGGGCGAGGTGGAGTCTTCCGCGGGCCTCAGCTTTATGTAACCAGTCTTCCGCGCGGCCATGCTAAATTAAAGCGTAAACCCTTAAAAATAGATTCGGCCTGGCACAGCTTTTATTGGCCAACCGTTAAAATTAACGCATCAGCAGCATATTAACGCATCAACAGAATATCGTCGGAACATGCCGCGCAAGAAATCTTCCCGGAGCGTCGAAGCCCTGGTCCTCTGCATCGACAGGGACGACGATCTGGGGGAGAAGGCCGGCGTCAAGGGCCCCGTAGTCGGCGAGAAGGAGAACCTCGAGGCGGCGCGGGCGCTGGCCATGGCCGACCCGGAGGACTCCGACGTCAACGCGATATTCGCGGCCGTGAAGAGCAAGAGCGAGAGCGAGCATCTCTACCGCGGCGTGGAGGTGGTGACCATAACCGGGGACCGGGAGGTCGGGGTGAAGAGCGACCAGAAGGTCGGGAATCAGCTGGTCAGGGTCCTCGAGAGGTTCGACCCCAAGGGAGTCATCCTGGTGACGGACGGCGCCGAGGACGACGAGATAATCCCCCTGATACAGAGCGAGACCAAGATACTCTCGGTCAAGACCGTCACAATCAAGCAGGCCCGCCCGCTGGAGAGCGCCTACTTCAAGGTCCAGGACTTCTTCGCCAGGGTGGGCGACAATCCCGCCCAGGCCCGGATGATGTTCGGGCTGCCCGGGCTGCTCATATTCCTCATAGTCCTGCTCTCCTACTTCGGAATTCCGATAGTCGAGGCGATACTGGCCCTGGTGGGCATCTACCTCATAGCCAAGGGCTTCGGATACGACGAGCAGCTCTTCTCCGGGCTTAGCGAGGTGAAGGGCTCCCTCCTGAAGGGAAACATATACAGGGTGTTCAACCTGATAGCGATACTAATGGTCATATTGGGCCTGATAACCGGATATCTGCAGCTGCAGAAGAATCTGGACTCCATATACCGGCCGGGCTCCCTGGCCAATCCCAGCAGCGTCGGGGAGGCCCTGGTCGGCCAGCCGGTCCTGGCCGCGAACTTCCTGCTCTTCTCCCAGGCGGGCACGGACTTCATGGCGATGGACCTAATGCTGGCGGCCGTGGTCATAATGGCGGCCGGATTCATCATCCACAACTTCCTGTTCAAGGAGTATCTGAAGATAAAGAAGTACGTGTACATCATAATCGGCGGGCTGCTGGTGAAATACCTGGCCAGCAGCGTCTACTGGTCCCTGATAGCCCTGCACCCGGAGTCCACCGCAATAAGCGTGGAGGGTTTCAACCCCCTCCAAAACCTCCTCATAGGCATGCTGATATCCTTCGTGGTCCTGCTGGTGGCCCACTATCTGCTGAAGATA
>CAZTIX010000100.1:0-3896 GCA_964613935.1 uncultured archaeon | reverse complement strand
TCAGCGGCTTTGGTGTAGATGCCCCCGCCCACTCTCGCGAAAAGCGCCATGGACGAGGCCCCCATCCCGAAGGACAGCATGACCGAGGCCATCTGCTCTATCGGCATGCCCTGGGATGAGAGTATAGCATACCAAAGCAAGACCTGCACGAGGGCCAGCCCCACCACAGAAAGCCCCATCACCGCGCCTGCGGAGAAGGCGACCCTGAGGCCGGAGTTTAGGGATTTCTCGGAAGCGTTGGCTGTCCGCCCGTTGGATTTGGTCGCTATGGTCATGCCCACATAGCCCGCCAAAGCGGAGAGTATTCCACCGCTCAAAAAGGCGAACGGCACGTAGATGCTCATTATCTTGTCGTCTGCGAGCGCGAGTGCGAGAAGTATTACGAAAACGGCTGCGAAGAATATAGCCAACGTCCTGTACTGTTGGGACAGATAGGCCTTGGCGCCGGAGTGTATGGCCGCGGATATCTCACGTACCTTCGCCGTTCCCTCTTCCTCCCTGAGGACTCTCACCGCCAGATAGGCGGCGAAGCCCAGAGCCAGAAACATGCCGATTGGGGTCAACCAAAAAAGATTCATATTCTCACCTAGATTGTTGTTTTAGAATTGGAAATTTAATGCGCGCAGAATAAAAAGCTTATGGTGGGTGCGTCCAAAGGATGGCTCATTCCATCTCCAAAATGCTCCGATTGCGGACGAAAATCGTCTTCAACTTGGCTTTCCTGAGCCTCCTCCGCAGCGCGGAGTCGTTGGTGGCGACGACTACGTCGTCTCGGTTCTTGGCGTAAGCCAGTATCGCCTCGTCCCCCTTCCCTTCGGCGGGCTCGGAGTCTATGTTGCGCGCAAGATGCATGGCCAGCCGGGCCGCGTTCCTGTCGTCCCCCTTGCCGGAGTTCGCAAGCCTCTCCAGCTCTTCCACGACCGGAGATATCGTCATGAGCTGGTACGGGCCCTCCATAACGCGGTCCAGCTCCGACATGATGTTAACGCCGAGTTGAAAGGGGACGAGGAAGAAGTTCGTGTCCAGGAGCACTCTTTTCATTCTTGCAGTTTCCTCGCGACGGTTATGAATCCGGTATGGCCTATCATGCGTGTCCTGGGCCTGCAGCGCCTGCCGCTGACCTCCCAGTCGCGCACCAGGACCTCCACAGTTCTGACTTCCTGGAACTGTTTGGGAAGACGGGTGGCGAAGCGCTTGACCTGCTCAATCGACGGCGAGTAGGAGACCAGATGGCCGCCGAGCCTCAGGGCGCTCGCGGCGTGCCCTGCGGCCTTCCAGGGTTCTGGGAGGTCGAGTATGACGGCGTCCAGCTCCTTCTCGTCTATGCCCTTATAGACGTCTTTTTGCTTGAGCTCAACGTTCTCCGCCAGTCCGGCCTCCCCGAGGTGCTCACGGGCCTCCTTCTGATGCTCGGGCCTGATTTCGTAGGAATAGACCTTGCCTCGCGGCCGGACCGCGTTGGCGAGCATGAGGGTCAGGCCCGCCACTCCGGTCCCCGCCTCCACCACGCGCGCCCCGCTTGAGAGGCCCGTCAAGCCGATAATTATGGCGCCGTCTTTTGGATACACTATCTGCGCGCGCTTGGGCATCTTCTCTATGAAGTCGATTATGGACGGTTTGAGGACGAAGAATTTCTTTCCCTTGTGGGTCTGTACGGTCCCGGAGTATTGGACCTGCTCCAAGTCCGCCTGTTTGAGGACGCCGCCGTGGGTGTGGAGGTCCTTGCCCTCCTCGACCAGCTGGCGCTTGCCCTTCTTGTCCATGAGGAGCCGTTTCATGTATCTTTAGCCGGGGGCAGAATAAAACCGGACTACCATCTCTTCTCCAGCCCCAGCTCCTGGTCTATCTCCGAGGCTATCTTTCGCATCTTCTCGAAAATCCTTTCTGAATCGCGCATCATGTCCTCGATGGTCTCTTCGAGTGAGGGCTGGCGCAGGATGTAGCGCCTTCCCGGAGCGCGCGAAATAAGGCCGGAGTTGCGGAACTTCTTCATGTGGAAGAGGACCGTTCCGCGGGCCAGGTTGAGCTGCTCGGCTATCTCGGCCGAGGTCTTGGGCTCGCCCTCGATGGACGACCTGACCAGTATCCTGAATATGCGGTAGGCTGATTTCTCCGAATCCTTCTTCGTGAAGAGGTTCAGGGAGCGGCACAGCCACTCGATGTCGTCCTCCTCATCGGCCTTTGCCGGAGGCCGCAGGTCCAGCAGCCTTATCTTCCTCTTCGCCTCGGCCATTTCAAGGAAAGCTTTTTATAGGCGGTCCTTCAAAAGTTAATAGTTTATTGTTTAAAGATAATTTATTGTTGTTTAATTAACGTTTCAGATTATAAAAACGTGAAGTGAAATGGTATTTGGCAAGAAGAGAGATGATGACAAGGACGAGGACAAAGAGCCTTTCGACAAGAAGCCGGAGCGGCCGTTCAGGGCAGGCTCGCCCTTCGACGATTTCTTCGGCGACTTCCATCGCATGGACGAGATGATGAACGAGATAATGCGCAACATGTTCAAGGGGTTGGGCAAGATAAAGGCGAACAAGCCCTACGTCTACGGGTTTTCCATGAAGACCGGGCCGGACGGCAAGCCGGTCGTTCGCGAGTTCGGCAACGTCAAGAGGGGGCAGGCTCCGAAGCTCAGCGACGCCAGGGAGCCCCTGGTGGATATTGTGGAGAGGGACAGGGACATCATGGTCATCGCGGAGCTTCCCGGCGTGGCCAAGAAGGACATTGGACTTGAGGCGACGGACGACTCCCTCGAGATAAGGGTGGACACGCCCCGGAAGAAGTATTACAAGAGAGTCCAGCTGCCTGCCGAGGTCAAGGACGACACCGCCGACGCCACCTACAACAACGGCGTCCTGGAGGTAAGGCTCAAGCGAAAATTGAGGAGGAAAAAGTCCAGGAGCAAGCGAATCGACATAAAATAGGAAAAGAAGGGCATAAATCGAGATGGCAATAAAACTCTACGTCAAGGAAGCGCCGAAAATCGACGTCGGCAGGAGCATCGTCAGGCTGGGCTCCGAAGCCATGAGTAAGCTGGGCGCCAAAAGCGGCAGCATCGTCGGCATAAAGGGCAAGAAGGAGGCCGTCGGAATCGTCTGGCGCGGGCTGACCGAAGACGAAGACGAGGGAATAGCGCGCATGGACGGCGTCCTGCGCGGAAATGCGGGCGTCGGGCTTGACGAGGAGGTCGAGATAGAGCTCAAGAGCGCGAAGTACGCCAAGAAACTGGTGCTCTCGCCCACCCAGCAGATACAATACGGTTCCGGGTTCGTGGATTACGTCCACGAGCGGCTGCTGAACAAGCCCTTCCTGAAGGGCAACAGGGTCCTGGTGGACGTAATGGGCACCCCGCTGACATTCACAGTCACGGGCACTTCTCCGGGCGGGGTGGTCGTGGTCTCCGAGGAGACCAAGCTCTCCATAAGCAAGAAGGCTGTGGGAGTCAAGGAGGGCATTCCCACGGTCAGCTACGAGGACATCGGCGGGCTGGAGGAGGAGATCGAGACTATTCGCGAGATGATAGAGGTGCCGATGCGCTATCCAGAAGTGTTCAAGAAGCTGGGCATACGGCCGCCGAAGGGAGTCCTCCTGCGCGGCCCGCCGGGGACCGGCAAGACCCTCTTGGCGAAGGCGGTCGCCGGCGAGACGGAGGCGCACTTCCTGCACCTGGCGGGTCCGGAGGTCATGAGCAAGTGGTACGGGCAGTCGGAGGAGAATCTGAGGAAGGTCTTCAAGGAGGCCCAGGAGAGCGCTCCCAGCATCATATTCATAGATGAGATAGACGCAATAGCGCCGGCAAGAGAGGAGGTCAGCGGCGAGGTGGAGAAGCGGGTCGTCTCCCAGCTGCTGACATTGATGGACGGGTTGGAGGCTCGCGGCGAGGTCGTGGTCATCGCCGC
>CAZTIX010000099.1:0-3957 GCA_964613935.1 uncultured archaeon | reverse complement strand
CACCCTCCTGGAGACGTCCCTGGCGATGCGCTCGATTATGTTCAGGGCGTACTCATCCGAGTCTATGACTATGTTGGTCAGGAGCATGCCGTGCTTCCTGTGGAAGACGTAGACGGTCTTGTGAGGCGGGACGAGCATTATCTCCTCGAGTTTGTCGTCGTCCGTGAGGTAGTCCAGCAGGCCGTAGCCGCCCATCTCTCTTGATATTATGTCGGCGTAGGCGTCCATCTTGGACTCGGAGACCTTTATGGAGGAGGTTCTCTTTATCATGTCCAGGATCTTCCTCCGCAGGCTATCCTTGCGCATCTTGGCGTTCGGGCTCTCCTTGCGGGTGTCGATGACCTTGACCGCGACCTTCTGTATCGACTCGATGACCTTGTGGTCCGCCGGGGTCAGGTTGGGCAGGTTGACCCGATACACCGGGAGCTCCTTGCCCGCGTCCACTATCTCTACGTTGCCGTAGCTGTCGATTATCTCCTCCTTGGTCTCTTTCTTGCGCTCCAGGAGCCGAAGGAGGCCCTCCCTCTGGGCAGAGGACGGTGATTTTTGCTTGGCGGGCGAAGCCTCATCCGTTTTGTTCCCGGAGTCCCTGCCCTGCCGGCCCTTGTTGCCGGGGGCGGGCTTTGCCTCTCCAGGCTCTTTCTTATCCTCAGCCTTAGAACTATCCTGGGACAATATGGTCTTCAGGTCGAGCTCCGACATTTTAGGCCACTATTGATTATAGGATTACCTATAAAAAGGGGGCGGGTTCACTGGAGCTCTTTTATCAGCTTTTCGGCTATCTCCCTCCCCACCCTCTCCTGGGCGTCGGTGGTCTGCGCTCCCAGGTGGGGGGTGAGGACCGCGTTTTTGAGGGTCAGCAGGGGGGAGCCCTCCGGCGGCTCCTCCTCGAAGACGTCCAGGGCGGCTCCCCTTATCCTTCCCTCCTCGAGAGCGTCGCAGAGAGCGTCCTCGTCGACTATCCCCCCGCGGGAGATGTTTATTATTATGGCGGAGCCATTCATCTTGGAGAGCTCGTTCTTCCCTATCATGCCCCTGGTCGAGTCCAGCAGGGGGACGTGGATGGAGATTATGTCGGAGTTCTCCATCAGCTCGTCCAGAGAAACCAGCTCGGCGCCCGCACCTCCGGCGACCTCCTTTGAAACGTAAGGGTCGTGGGCGAGTATTCGGCAGTCGAATCCCTTGAGAAGCCCTGCCACCAGCTGGCCCACATGCCCCAGGCCGATGATTCCCCAGCTCTTCCCGGAGACCTCCGTTCCGCGCAGCTTCTTCTTCTCCCACCGGCCCGCCTTGGTGGTGCGGTCGGCCTCGGGGATGTTCCGCAGAAGCGAAAGAGCCAGTCCAAGGGTCAACTCGGCAACGCTGAGAAGGTTGGCGGTTGGGGTGTTGAGCACCTTTATGCCCCTGGACTCGGCGCGCTTGACGTCCACGTTGTCCAGCCCCGCCCCGGCGCGCGCTATGACCTTGAGGCGGTCGGCGGCGTCTATTAGCTCTCCGGTCACCTTGGTCCGGCTGCGGACCACTATGGCGTCGAAGCCCTTTATCTTCTTGAGGAGGTCCCTGGGCTCCCAGTCCAGGAACTGCTCGACCTCGTGCTCTTCATCCAGGATGGATATCGCTTCGGGGCTAAGCTTGTCCGTCACAAGAATGCGCGCCATTTTACCGTTATTGCTTCTTGCCCTTCCGCTTCTTCGGAGGCTTCGGCGGCCGGGAGGCGGTGTCCGCGTAGTCGACTATGTCCTCTTCGAGGGGGAATATCGTCCTGTCGGAGCGGTAGAGCACCAGCCCCAGAATCATGAAGGCGAGCCAGAGGAACAGCGAGCCGATGGGTCCGGTGAGCTCCCCGAAGACGTCTCCGAGAGAGACGTAGGGGTAGGCCAGGCTTCCGGTTTCCAGTGCCTGGTTCAGCTCGTAGGCCGCGTTCAGAACGAAGAACGCGCTGGCGAAAGCGAACAGCGCGCCGAACATCTTGAGCAGGTGAACGTATCTCTGCCCGACCCGTATAAGCATCATTCGGTGGACCATTGTCTTCTCCGTATCAATAACGCAGCCATCAATAAAAATGCGACAAACACGAACAGCTGCCGCTCGCCCTCCGGGGCCCAGGGCAGGTCGGCGAGGGTAGCGCCCTCGTCCCTGTCCGACTCGGGCGGCTCGCTCATCATGTCGCCGGGCATGATGGTGGGGGAGTTGTTGTAGGTGGGGGCCACGGTCATGCCGTCCTTGTAGCGCGGGTCCCGGGGGATGTCGAAGCCGTTGTAGAAGCTCCACTGCCCCGTCTCCGGATCGTAGACGCCCACGCCCTTCGTTCCCCGCACCTTCTCTATGGGCTCCGGGCCGAAGGTCTCCGGCCCGCGGACCACATCGCCCTTTTCATCGGTGTGCACCGACTTGAGAGTGGGATTGCCCTCCGCGTCCAAGGCTATCTCCAGCAGCTTGAGTTGGTTGTCGGTTGTGGTGATGCTTATGGTGTTGGCGGCCACCTGGATGTCGGCTATCTCCTCGGCATCGGCGCAGACTCCGGTGCTCCGCTCGCACATGCGCACGTACTTGCGGCAGGTGCCGGTGGAATCGTCCGCTATGAAAGTAACGGTGTGCTCGCTGGTCTCGAAGGAGAGGACCGGCCCTATCATGTTGACGTAATCGGCCACCTCGGGTCCGAGGTCCAGCACGAATCCGTGGAAGTTGCAGATTACCTCTTCGGCGTTGGGGACGCCGTCGCCGTCCTCGTCCTCCTGCCCGTCCGGGACGCCGTCGTCGTCCGTATCCGGGTCGTCGGGGTCCGTGCCCAGGGCCTCCTCCTCGGAGTCGGTCAGGCCGTCGCCGTCCGAGTCCGCGTCAGACATCAGCTTCTCGGTCTCCTCCTCGTCCACCTCGATTTTCGCTCCCTTGCCCTCGCCCAGAACGTAGAGCCAGACCAGGAGCTTGTTCTTGCCGGATGGCCACATGAGCTGGCCGCTCTCGGTGTGCAGCACCTCCGCTTTTGAGTCGAGCGCCACGCCGTCCAGCAGGACCTCCCTGTTGAGCCTTATCTCGAGCCTGGAGGCCGACCGGATGCCGGCCGGGTCGGCCAGGACGAAATGCTCCCCCTGCCTCTCTATCTGCAGGCCGCTCTCCAGGACAAGCTTGTCCACGGCCCCCAGCTCGGACAGGGCCCGGTCGTAGTCCATGGAGCCGTAGTTCTTGCGCATGACGGCGTTTATGTAGTGGGTGACGCAGTCTACGACCTCGGTGACCTTGTCGCTGCCGCCGTAGTCTCCGGCGTGGAGATTGGCGTCGGCGACCGGTCCGCCCAAAACGGTCCGGAAGAGCACGTCCTCGGCCTCCGGATCGTACCTTATTTCCCTGGTCTCCTTGGGGATTATCGTCCCGGTCTTGGTCTGGTCCACCGACTGCCTGAGCATGTCGTCCTCCTTCTCCAAGACAGTCTTCTTCTTGCCCTTCTCGTCCACGTTCTCGATTTTGAGCTTGGGGGTGCCGTCCTCCTCCTTGGTGATGCTCACGACCTTCTTCTCCTTCCTTCCGGGGGCGTTGTCCACCATGGCCCGCTCCCTCACCTCCGAGTCCATGGGGAGCTGGAAGGACCTGCCGGAGAAGTATATGTAGCAGCAGTCCTTGACCTTGAGGGCGCCGTAGAAGCCCTTGGCGTACTCGCCCCTGAACCAGAAGGTGTCCTTGTTCATGCGCTTTATCTCCTGCTCCCTCATCGCCTTCTCGGTTATCTCCTTCACCTTCTCCCCCATGTTGACGAACTTGCTGAGGGCGCCCGACATGACCCCGCTGTACTCCTCGCCCGTCTCCCCCTCCGCCTTGTCACCGATGACCAGCGAGCCGGAAACCGCGCCCGTGGGCGACTCCTCCGGCGGGGCGGGCTCGCTCGCGGAAGCTCCGCTTTCCGGCGAGGCGCCCTCCTCGGTCTTCCGGGCTATCTCGCGCACTCCCAGCTCCTCCCCGGCC
>CAZTIX010000098.1:0-4005 GCA_964613935.1 uncultured archaeon | reverse complement strand
GCCGTTGTAGATGCTCGCGCAGTCGGGGTCGGCGAGGTCGACCAAACCGTCGGAGTCGTCGTCCAGGCCGTTGAGGCAGCAGACTCCGCCGTTGGCGCCCTCGTCGAAGGCTGTTGGGCAGCGTATGTCCGGGCAGCAGTCCGGGTCCTCGCAGTCTACCAAGCCGTCTCCGTCGTTGTCGAGGGTGTCGTCGCAAGTGGAATTCTCAAGGGGGGCCCCGCCTCCGGTATACGGCTCCTCGTGACAGTCGGAATCATCGCCGTCCTCGTCGCCGTCTCCGTCGTCGTCCAGATCGTTGAAGCAGCAGACTCCGCCGTTGGCGCCCTCGTTTGTGGCGTACATCGGGCAGGCGGGGTCGGCGCAGCAGTCCGGGTCCTCGCAGTCGGTGAGGTCATCCAGGTCGTTGTCGATGCCGTCGGAGCAGTTCTCGGCTGGAATCGCGCAGTCGGGGTCGTCAGAATCGGTGAGGTTGTCATCGTCGTTGTCCAGGGAGTCGTTACAGCAGATTCGACCGTAGGCGCCCTCTCCCTCCGGCTGGGCGGAGTAGTTGCCCGGCATGCAGGCCGGGTCGGCGCAGCAGTCCGGGTCCTCGCAGTCTGTGAGGCCGTCCAGGTCGTTGTCGATGCCGTCGTCGCAATGGGCTGACTCCCGGCAATCGGGGTCCAGCGAGTCGGTGAGGCCGTCTACGTCGTCGTCCAGATCGTTGAAGCAGCAGACTCCGCCGTTGGCGCCCTCGTTTGTGGCGTACATCGGGCAGGCGGGGTCGGCGCAGCAGTCCGGGTCGTCGCAGTCTATGAGGCCGTCTCCGTCGTTGTCCAGAGAATCATTGCAGTTGTCTGGCGTCGGTCCGGGCCCCTCCTGGCAGTCGGGGTCCTCTTCGTCGGTGAGGCCGTCTCCGTCATCGTCCGCGCCGTTGAAGCAACAGAGAGCCTTAAGGACGCCCTCGTCCGCCGATGTGGGGCAGGCGGCGTCGCCGCAGCAGTCGGAATCGTTGCAGTCGGTGAGGCCGTCGTTGTCGTTGTCGATGCCGTCGTCGCAAGGACTCTCCACTACCTGGATTACATCCACCGGCGGGACCTGGACCTGATAATATTGCTGGCCCGTGCACGGATGAGCCGCATCCGTGAAGAAGCTCACCTCCATGCTGTCAAGGGTCGTGGGCGGCGCGTCCGCGGGCACCTGGCAGGAGAGGATGGCATCCGCATCATCGTTGGCCTGGACCTGCTGAGGTTCCTGGAAGAAGCTGCATATGTGGGAGCCGCCTATCTCGTCTCCCGAGATGCTGAAGTTGTACAGAGCGACGTCATATCCGACGTTGTTCTGTATGTTGACCGATATTATGAAACTTTCCCCCGGGACCACCTCGTCCTTGTCAGTGGTAGCGGAGGCGGATACAATGTTGGTGAGCGCTTCCACGACCTCCACGTAATAAGCGTCCGACAAATCATCGTCCCTCTCATAGCTAGACTTACAGGGGAAGTAGCACCATCCGGTGGCGGTGAGCCCCTTGAGATGGAGATTGCACTCCACGTCCATCTGCTGGGTTATGTCCAGGTCGCCAGGGGCGTCAAAGGTGAAGGAAGAGGATGCCGAAGAGCCGTCCACGGTTATGCCGGCGTCGTCGGCATCGCACTGCACTCCAGCATACATGGGCCTGCGGGACGTTCCGCCGATTAAATACCAAGTGGGGGAAACATAACAAGTGCGCTTGAGCGAATCTACCATGTCCACGGGCGGGGTGTCCCACCATGCCGAAGCGCCGGTCCAGCTCCCATCGGGCGAGGATGTGAGCTGGGCGGAATCACCCACGCATACCAGAGCCCCGTCGTCCGGGCTGGTGGGCGTCAGAACGTAGGGGTCGGTCTGCTGGCTGTTGGGGCCAGGAGTGACAGTTAGCGCTCCGTTCATGTACACATCGGCCTCCACGTCGAAATAATTCAGGTAATAGTTGCAATGGTCGCAATCGTCGCAGTGCCTCACCTTTTTGCCTTTGCCCCCGTAATAGGCGCTCCAGCTCATGGTGGCCTGCGCCGAAGCTATGAAGAAGCATACCGCCAGGGCCAGAATCGCGATTGTTGCGGTCTTTCTCATTTTCGGGGTCTGGATTTCACGTACATGAAAAGCGCTATTAGTATGACAACTAAAAGTATTAGAATCAGAAGGTTGTCGCCTCCCTCCTCGGGCTCCTCGCCGGTTTCGGGCGGGGGCTCCTCGGCCTCCGGCACCTCGGGCTCCTCGCCGGTTTCGGGCGGGGGCTCCTCGGCCTCCGGCACCTCGACCTCCGCCTCCGCGCTGTTCCAGCCGGTGAGCTCGACCGCCTTCAGCAGATAGGTCCCCGGCTCCAGCTGGAAGGTCTTGCTGTAGGAGCCGTCCACCGCCAGGCCCTGCTCCAGGCTTATGACCGCCCCCTCGGAGTTCTTGACATAGATGTTCACCTTGCCGGAGACCGGATAGTCGCCTCTGGAAAGGGACACCTCGCTCCTGACAAGCCCCGGCTCGGAAGAGGAGTCCAGAGAGATGTCCACCTCCTCGAAGAGCTTGTCCAGGTCGTAGGCGAGCTCGTACGACTCGACGTTCCCGGCCTCGTCGGTCGCCTCGACCCTCAGGGTCACCCTCCTGTAGACCTCTTGGGGGGTGAACTCCGTCTCATATCCCTGCATTGCGCCACTCAGGGCGGCGCCCCTGAGAAAGTCTGTGAAAATTGTTTCCCCATCCGCCTCAAGGGAGAGCTTCAGCTCGGCGTCCTGTATGGCTCCCGCTTCTTCCGTTCCGTTTATGGGAATCAGGGAAACGGCCGGCTCCGCGGTGTTGGATGCGCAGAGGAAGAGCTTCACCGGCTCCCCGGCGGTGAAGGGGAACGTGTCCAGTCCGGCGAAGTTGAGCTTTATCATCCGGCCCAGGACGGGGATTCTCACCTTGAGTATGGCGTCGTTCTTGCCCGAGGACGCAGTGGCCCTCAGGAGATAGGCCCCCGACGGGACTGACGCCGGGATTGTGTAGCTGAGGCTCCTGGAGCTCCCGGCCGGGAGCTGGAGGGTCTCCTCGGACGTGTAGGCCTCCAGAAGGTCCTCGCCCCTGAGGTCGTCCCAGGAATAGAGCTCGTAGGTTATTTTGACTTCCTCCGCCGGGCCCTCGTTTACTATGGGTATCCGGACGTTGACGGCCTCCGAATCGTTGTAGGCCGTGGAGGGGGAGTGGAGAGAGACGCTCTCGCCGTTAATCGTTAGTGAGGAGGTGTCGAAATAGACCAGGCTGTCGCCCCCCTCGACGTCGAAGGAGGTCACCTCGCCGTAGATGCCCCGAAGGAAGCTGACGCCCGCCATGTTGAAGCTGTCGGCGACTATGAAGTGGACGGCCGCCAGGTATTCGCCGGATTTGATGCCTTCCGGAATCTGCCACTCGCCCGTCGCCTTGACTGTTCCATTGGGCAGCATGCTCACGTCTTCGGCAAGGGGGAATTCATCTATTATGTACTCTTCGACCCCGTCCCTATAGATGATGTGCGCCCGGACAGAGCCCTCCACGAGGGGGAAGGAGTTGTTGCTGCGGGCCAAGGCCGTTATCTTGACTGCGTCTCCCGGAGAATAAGCAGGGCGGTCCACGGCCAGGCCGGTGAACTCCACGCTGCCGAATTCGTACCAGTCCCTGCAGGGGACGGAGACTAGCTCTGCTGACGAGAGGGGCAGGAGGACAGACAGCACTGCCAAGGTCAGGGCAATCCTTCTCATTTTGGTCTGCTTTGGTTAATGCGTGGCCCTATAAAAATCAGTTGGCTAGAATGCTATGATGGACTCTCACAGCTCCACGCCGCCCCTGCGGACCGGCGAATCCAGGATTATGCTGGTGCTCATGCGCTTGACACCCTCGAGGTTCTGTATCTTGGCGGTGAGAAGCTCCCTCAAATCGCCGATGCTCTTGGTCTTGAGCTTGAGAAGGAGGTCCGTGTCGCCCGTCAGATTGTGCGCCTCCACAATCTCCGGTATCGACAGCAGACCCTCCTTCAGT
>CAZTIX010000097.1:0-4046 GCA_964613935.1 uncultured archaeon | reverse complement strand
TACCTGCTCCACTGCGAGGTTGCCGACCTTCTCGAAGCGGGAATTGGGGGACAGCTTCTCGGCGCCTATGTCCTTCATTATCATTTGGGATACCGGGGGGGAGCCTGTCTTGACCTCGAACGTCTTGGCGGCGGGGTCCACGCTGACTTCAACAGGGACCTTCATTCCCTCGAAATCCCTGGTCTTGTCGTTTATCTGCTTCACGACCTCGCCTACGTTTATGCCCGTCGGCCCCAGGGCCGGCCCTAGCGGTGGTCCGGCGCTCGCCTGCCCGGCTTCCACCAAAACCTTCACCGTCTGTGCCATTCCGCGTAGTTAGATAATGAGTGTTGAAAAACTATTTCTTTTTCTCTTTGTCGGAGGAGTCCTCTTCTGCCCCCATGCCCAGCACTATCTTCTTGGGCTTGCCCTTCTCGGATTCCTCCTTCTGCTCTCCCTTCTCCCCGCCTTCGGGCTCCCGGCTATTGGCATCGGGCTTCCCGGCCTTTTTTTCTTTCTGCTCCCCGGACTCTTCTCCCTTCTCGCCCTTCTCCGCTACATTGCTCGGGAGCGGCGGCAGGGGGCCTTCTCCTATGACAGGGCCCTTCTTCTGCTCGCCCTGGCCCTTCTTCCGGCTCTCCTCCGCCTTGGATTGAGTCACCCGGTCCACTACCTTGATATGCATGCCCTTCGCCGTGACGGGTATCGGGACAGTCGCCTCTATGAGCTCGACCGTGACCGCCTCCTTGGCCTCGTCGACCCGTATGACCTTGGCCTTCTCGCCCTTGAACGGGCCGGCTATCAGCTCCACCATGTCTCCCTTCTTCACGTCTAGGACGCTGGACTTCGGCTGGAGCAGCGGCTTGACCTCCTTGTCGAAATCGACCTCTCCCTTGACGAAGCCCTTGGTGTGGGGGACGCCCTGGACCAGCTGGATGGCGTCTCCGAGATCGCGGGCCTCCATGAACACGTAGCCCTTTATAGTCCCGGGGTGCAGCACCGCATAGACGCCCGTGTCTTCGGTGGCCATGGCCACCTTCTGGTACAGCATGTCAACTACGGAATCCTCCTGCGTGGTCGTGGTCCTCAAAAGGTAGAAATGCGTGCCTTCCATCTTGTCTTCCATCTTGTCTTCAGTTCATAAGAGCTTGCCTTCCAGCAGGGCCCTCGCTATCAGGAAGGCCAAGCCTATGAGCCCGAGCAACATTATGCCCAGTCCCGTTATCTTCACCACGTCCTCAAACTCGGAGCGAGTCGGCTTCTTGGACAGCTTCAGGATTCGAGCGGCCTCGCTGGGGAGGTGCTTCAGAATCGAGAATGTAGACGTCTCTTTCATTGTCTGATTTTTCGGACTTAGTTAGTCCTAAGCTAGTAAAAACGCGGGATTATAGAAGGTGGGGGTATAAAAATAAGAAAGATAAGAAAGGGGCGAATGTCGGTGAAACGTGAGGGGGGAGGAGATAGAGAGTAAAATATAAATAAAGGGGGAAGAAAAAGGGAAGAAAAAGGGAGTCGCCTCCCTCGCGCTCATATGTACTCGACGTCCAGGTCGAGCTTTTCCTTGGAGGCCAGCGGCGAGCCCGCGGTGAGCTCCGAGACCGACTTCACGCCGCTCACGACGAGCATCACCTTCACCACATTCTTGTTCAGGTTCTCGTCTATCTGAGCGCCCCAGAGTATGTTGGAGTCGGTGCTTATCTTGCCCGACAGATACTCCACGGCCGCCTCCGCTTCCTGCAGGGTCATGTCCGGACCCCCGATGACGTTCACCAATGCGCGGTCGGCGGTGGTGACGTCGATGTCCAAGAGCGGAGAGCTGAGCGCCTCCTCGATGGCCTCGATGGCCCTGTTCTCGGAGAATGTCTCGCTGGTGCTCTCGCCCATTCCGATGACAGCGGTCCCGCCGTTTGACAGGACTGTCCTCAGGTCGGCGAAGTCCAGGTTCACCAGACCGGGTTTGGTCACCATCTCCGTGGTCCCTTTCAACGAATTTGCCAGCAGCTCGTCGGCCACCTTGAAGGCGGCGTTGAGGGGCAGGTCCGGGACTATGTTCAGGAGCTTGTCGTTCGGAATGACTATTACCGTGTCGGTGTTCTTCCTGAGCTTTGCTATCCCCTCTTCGGCGTTCTGCCACCTGACCTTGCCCTCCACCGTGAAGGGCAGGGTGACTATGCCGACGGTCACAGAGCCCGAGTCCTTAGCCACCTCGGCTACGACGGGGGCTCCGCCGGAGCCTGTACCTCCGCCCAGTCCGCAGGTCACGAACGTCAGGTCGCTGCCCTGGAGGGCGGTGGCGATCTCGTCAAGGCTCTCCTTGGCCGAACTCTCGCCCACGGCAGGGTCGGAGCCGGCCCCGAGCCCTCCGGTCAGCTCCGCTCCCAGCAGGACCTTCTTGTCCGCCACGGAGTAGAGCAGGTCTTGGGCGTCGGTGTTCATCGTCACGGTCTCGGCGCCCTCGACGCCCATCTCGGACAACCGGCTCACGGTGTTGCAGCCCGCTCCGCCGATGCCGACCACCTTGATAGAAGTCTTCAGGCCGTCGATGAGCTTCATCAGCTGTTCGTCCACTTCGCTAAGTTGCTGCCCTTCGAAGCGCGATGCCTTTTCGGCCGCGCTTTTAACTATTTTCTTCATTCTTACCACCCATATTTTAGATATTTTAGCAGGAGTAATAATCGGCGCATGCCAAAGGTATATCACCCCAGTATAACACAGCGAAGATATTGAAAACTAAAGGTTAAAAAAGGTTAAAAACTTATACCAAGGGGCGCACCTATTTGAGCGAAAACGTTATACTCGAACCGTATAACATAATCGCTTGCCGTCTGTTAGGGAGCAACCGATGGTTTTTTACCCCGGCGGCGATAATCTAAGCGTCATGGTCTCCAAGAAGGAATCCGAGCTGCTGGGCTTGCTGCGCAAGATGGACCTGGGCGGGGCCGCCGGCAAGCTGGGACTGGGAGACGGTGCCTACTCCATGGCCCACGCCCTTGAGAGAGAGGGTCTTGTCAAGCTCAGCGAGCGCACCGACGAGGTGATATCCCTGGGCAAGGAGGGGGCGGACTACGCCGAGAACGGCTTGCCGGAGAGGCGGTTGCTGGATAAGATAAAGAAGGGGCCCGCGGACGTGGGGTCCCTCGGAGATAACGCGAACATCGCTTTGATGTGGCTCAGGCGAAAGGGCTGGGCCGAGATAAAGGACGGAAGGGTCCGCATAACGGAGGGGGGCAAAAAGGCCGGCCGGGGCAAAGACGAAGAGCTTCTGGAGCTGCTGGCCGGCGGCGAGAAGAGGAGAAGTGAGCTGAAAGGCTACGGGGACGCGATAGAGAGCCTCAAGAAGAGGCAGGACGTCATCGACGTCAGGGAGGTCAGGAGCTTCGACGCCAGTCTGACCGCCAAGGGAAGGGCGGCGCTCAAGAAGCCCGCCAAGCGGACCGGGAAGGGCGTGTCTTCCCTGACCCCGGAGATGCTCAAGAGCGGGTCCTGGCGCAAGGCGAGGTTCAGGGAGTACGGCATCAGGGAGGCGCCGGAGGTTTGGCCGGCCAAGCTGCACCCGCTGACGATAGCCATAGAGAAGATCAGGAGGATATTCCTGGAGATGGGCTTCTCCGAGAGCGGGGGCAATTTCGTGGAGAGCGCCTTCTGGAACTTCGACGCGCTCTTCCAGCCCCAGGACCATCCCGCCCGCGACCTTGCGGACACGTTCTACCTGGAGGGTCTGGAGCATGAGCTGCCCGAGCACCAAAAGGGGGTCAGGTCGATGCACGAGGAGGGCGGAGACACCGAGTCGCGCGGTTGGCAGTACGAGTGGGATTTAGAGGAGGCCAAGAGGGCCGTCCTCAGAACCCACACCACGGCAGTCTCCGCGCGCAGCCTTGCGGAGGCGGAAATCCCGGCGAAGGTGTTCTCGATAGGGCGGGTCTTCCGCAACGAGACGCTTGACTACAAGCACTTGGCCGAGTTCTACCAAGTGGAGGGGATAGTCGTGGGGGAAGAAGTCAACTTCAGGAACCTGCTCTGGTACCTGAGGGAATTCTACCGCAAGCTTGGGTTCGAGAAGGTCCGCT
>CAZTIX010000096.1:0-4047 GCA_964613935.1 uncultured archaeon | reverse complement strand
GCTGGTCGTGCTCCTTGGGAGTCTGCAGGACGACTATCCTTCCGGCGCAGGAAGATGTAGTGTAAAGGTCCTCGCTGGCGTTAATCAGATTGACCAGCCCGGCGATGCCCTCGTCCGCTTTTCCGTCTTTGCGCGCTTCCGCCAGCCGCTTCAGGGCCTTTGCGCGCTGCATGGAGAACTTGACGCCCATCCTCACTCCTCGCCCCATTCCTCCCCGGCGATTTCTCTCAGCTTCTGCCTGAGGGCCTCTCTGGAAGCCGCGGTGACCGGCCTGAAGAGGGTGGCGTGCTTCACGGCCCCGTCCACGGCCTCCCGGATGCTCCCGTAGGTTTCATGGCCGGGGTCTCCGTGCTCGAATATCGGGAGCCCGCCTGAGCGGTCGGTCCTGTGATGGATGTCATGCGACGTTATCTCAAGACCTCCCGGAGTGTCCTTATCCTCGCAGATGGCGATTGCCCTGGCCCCCCCGCCGTAGTGCAGCTGGTGGTGCCCGACCGTTTCACCGGTTTTTTTCAAGGTAGTGGTGAACGGCCCTCTCTTGACCGGGTGCCCCTCCTGGTGCCTGACGAGGAATATCAGGCGCCCCTGCCTGCTGCCGGGCAGGTGCTTTCCCGGCCTGTGGACCGTGTATCGGTACCTCCTTCCAGGACTCGCAGGTCTTACCATGTCTCATTTTTAACCGCAAACCTCAAAAACTCAAAGCATGACGCAGCTCATAATCGCCGAGAAGCCCAGCGTGGCCGGCAAGATAGCCGGCGCCATAGGCCGCGCGCGCAAGAAGAGCCGCAGGGGAGCCCCCTACTACGAGGTGGAGACCGAAGGGGGAGAGGTCCTCGTCGTCCCGGCGGTCGGGCACGTCTACACCCTCCGGCAGAAGGGAAACAAGAAATGGAACATGGAGTATCCGGTCTTCGATGTGGAGTGGGACCCCGTCTACGAGGCGCAGAAGGGCTCCTCCTACACCAAGGCCTACCTTAGCAACATCAGGGAGCTCTCCAAGGGCGCGGACTCCTACGTCAACGCCTGCGACTACGATGTAGAGGGGAGCGTCATTGGCTACAACGTCCTCAAATACGCCTGCGGCGCCGACCCGGACAAGGACGACATAAAGCGAATGCACTTCTCGACGGTGACGTCTTCCGACCTCTCCAAGGCCTACCGCAGCATGGAGGGCTTCGACTCCGGCCAGACCGAGGCCGGGCTCACCCGCCACGTCCTGGACTGGTACTACGGCATAAACTTGTCTCGCGCCCTCATCTCCTCGCTCCGCTCGGCTCGCGCCCGCGGAACCCTGAGCATAGGCAGGGTCCAGGGACCGGCCCTCAAGCTCCTGGTGGACAAGGAGAGGGAAATCAGGAAGTTCGTCCCCAAGCCCTACTGGACGATAAAGGCCCTCGCCACCAAGGAGCAGGAATTCGAGGCCCTCCACACCACGGAGAAGTTCTGGGAGGAGGACGGGGCCAAGGCAGCCTACGGCAGGGTCGAGGACAGCAAGACCGGGACCGTCAAGAGCGTGGACCGCAAGAGATACAAGCACCCGCCCCCCAACCCCTTCGATTTGACCTCCCTGCAGATGGAGGCCCACCGCCACCACAAGATAAAGCCCAAGCAGACACTGGAGATAGGACAGAAGCTCTACGAGGGCGGCTACATATCCTACCCGAGGACGTCCTCCCAGCAGTTGCCGCCGAGCATAGGGTACAAGGCAATCCTGGAGAAGATATCGCAGCAGCCCGAATACAAAGAGGGCGCGGAAAAGCTGCTGTCCAAGGCCTCGCTGAAGCCGAACAACGGCAAGAAGAAGGACCCCGCCCACCCGGCCATCTACCCCACCGGTGAGGTACCCCGGGGCGTCACCGACCGGGAGAAAAGGGTCTACGACCTAATAGTCCGCAGGTTCATGGCCACCTTTGGCGAATGGGCGGTCAGGGAGAGCATGAAGGCGCTCATCGACATAAGCACCGAGCCGTTCAAGGCCGAGGGCAAGCGGACCGTGGAGAAGAACTGGCACGAGCTCTACGGCAGATACGCAAAGTTCGACGAGATTGTGCTGCCCGAACTGAAGGAGGGCGAGGACATCGAGATAAAGAAGACCGACCTGGAGAAGAAGATGACCCAGCCGCCCAAGCGCTACACCGAGGCCTCGATAATCAGGGAGCTGGAGAAGCGGAACTTGGGAACTAAGTGTGCAGAACATGGTACCAACATATATATTAAAAGGAGAAACGAGATTAGTAAAATCCCAATAGGACAGTTCATTGACAGACAGTTGTCATCGGGTAAAAATACAAAAGCAATAAATGAGAATATCCAAACACTCTGTTGTGATATTGTAAACCACAGGGTGCTATGGAAACCCATCAACTCAGTCAGTAGGAGGCCTCTTGAGAAAAACGAGCTCAGGGAGGTGCTAGCGGATGGATTCTCAATAAAACTTACAGATGAACATCCTGTTGCAGTCTTGGAAGAGGATAGAATTAAATTCAAAGAAATAAAAAAACTTAAAGTAGGCGATAAGCTAATCCGGACAAGACCTATGCAATGGGATCCCAAATCCAGAGTCGTCGCAAATATGATTGGTGATGGAAGTATCTCTATAAGAAAAGATATCCGCGAAAAAACCCCAGATATGCGTTATCACAATAAAGAGGTGACCCTTATCAACCTTTTTTCATCCGCTGCAAATCTTGCCTTTTGCGCAGGAGTAGTTAAGCGAAAGGCTTCAAGAGGTAGGTACTATGTTACCATACCCCTAGCTGCAGCTAGAAAAATTCTGCAACAGTACCCAGAAATCGAAAAAGGCGAGTTTCCCCAGTCAATCGATAAAGCTACTGCAATAGGCGCCTTTTTTGATGATGAAGGTTGCGTCTACCTAGAGCAAGTAAGAAAGTATGGCAATATCCAATCCTCCGGAGTTCCCAAGATAAAGATGGCGCAAAAAACCAGGAAACCCTTAAACCAAATTTCCCAATGGTTGCGTGGCCTAGGCATATCGTCTAGAATCTACAAAACCTATGTTAAGTATAGGGGCTCTAAAAGGGAGTGTTATGAATTGTGGGTACGCGGAAGGAAAAATCTCGAGAGGTTTATGCAAAACATACCCTTCTTCCATCCTAAAAAGTTTGAGAAACTTATGCTGGGCCTATCTAGATATCCATCGGTTTCAAAGAAAGCCCGAATTTATAGAACAATAGCCTCACAATCGGCAGTACACGACAGTGATTTAAGTAAATTATCAGGCTTATCTTTGACTCATACCCGGGCATTATGTCGGGAATTGGAAGAAGATGACTTAATAAAAATAACGAGAAAGCCAAATCTTAAAAGGAAAAGCGCCAATAACTCACTATGCCTTACCGTCTCATTAGCCTACCCCAACTCATTCTACTCAAGACTTGACGACATTTGTTTAACTTCGGAGATTACTGCGACCCCAATATTGGGGATAAAGCCGGCATGGTCTACCCATAACTTTGTGTACGACATAACTGTGAATTCGGAAACTCCAAATTACTTTGCGGGAGATGGTGACTTTCTAATACACAACTCCACGCGCGCGAACATCATCGACACATTATACAAGAGGAATTATATCCACGGCAAGCAGCTGGAGGCCACCGAGCTGGGAATCAAGACCGCGGAGACCCTGGAGAAGCACAGCCCCGAGATACTGGACGAGGAGCTGACCCGCCGGATAGAGGGGGAGATGGAAGAGGTCATGGACGGCAAGAAGAGCGGGACCGAGATTGAGGAGGAAGCCCGCAGGATACTGACCAAGGTCCTGGAGAGGTTCAAGAAAGAGGAGAAGGAGATAGGCGAGGAGCTGAAGAAGTCGCTCTACAAGGCCCAGGACCAGAAGAGGATGAGCAACGCCCTTGGCAAATGCCCCTCATGCGGCGAGGGCATGCTCGTGGTTAGGAAGAACCCCAAGACCAAGAAGCGCTTTTTGGGCTGCAGCAACTACCCCAAATGCACCGAGACCCAGCCCCTGCCCCAGAAGGGCGCGGTCAAGCCGGCCAACCGGCAATGTCCCGAGTGCGGCTATCC
>CAZTIX010000095.1:0-4060 GCA_964613935.1 uncultured archaeon | reverse complement strand
GTCTGTTTTTTTCTCAACGTGGCTACTTGGGACTCCGTTTACAGGAAGCACGGGATGGTGCAGGAAGACCCCTCCCCGATGGTTCGGGAGGCGGTAGAGCGCTTCAGGAAAGCGGGCGCGAAGAGAGTCCTCGACCTGGGCTGCGGAACCGGCCGCCACACCCGGCTGCTTGAGAAGGCCGGATTCGAGGTCCGCGGCTGCGACATATCGGAAACTGCCCTGAAGGTCTCGCGAGAGGCCCTGCCCGGGACGGAATTCAAGAAGTGCGGCATGACCCGGCTGCCCTATCCCGATTCCTTCTTCGGCGCGGTGCTCTGCTACCAGGTCGTGCAGCACGGCATGATGGAGGATATCAAAAAAGCGGTCTCGGAGATGCGCAGGGTGCTGAAGCCGGGAGGGCTTCTATACCTGGTGACGCTCTCGCACAAGGATCCGAAGGCCTCGACGGGAGAGGAGGTCGAGCCGAACACCCGCATCGGCACGGACGGCCTGGACGGCCACATGCGCCACCACTTCTTCACCAGGCAAGAGCTGGGGGAGCTGTTCGGGGATTTCGGCGAGCTTTCGCTGGAGACTTTCGAGAGGGACAGCGAGCTGGACGACCGGCGCGGGGTTCTGTGGTCGGTCTGGGCGAAGAGATGAATTTCCGGCAGGTTACCCCAGAAACTCCAGCAGGCTCTCCTTGGGAACGCTGCCTATCTTGCGGTCGGCCTCCTCGCCGTTCTCGAAGAGGATGACGCAGGGTATCGACATTATGCCGAACCTGGAGGCCAGCTCCCGGCTGCCGTCCACGTTGACCTTGCCCAGGGGAACGCCCTTCTCCTTGCAGGCCTCCTCAAGGACGGGGCCGAGACTCAGGCAGGGGCCGCACCACGGCGCCCAGAAGTCCACCACGCACTTGTCGTTTTCGCTTATGAATTTCTCGAAGCTCTTTGAATCCAGTTCCATTTTTCTTTAGTTTTATTCTTTCAATTATAAATAACTAACGTTGAACATCATAACATGGACCTCTCCGAATTCTTGAAGCTCTGGCGCGTGGAGAAGGGCTCCTCCCAGCTGGCCCAGCTGCCGGAGGGCTTCTACGCGAAGGCCCGGGAGCTGCTGAAGGCCGAGGACTCTTACGAGGCCAAGAAGGCCAAGGGCGTTTTCGACGACCTGCTGCACATGCGGCAGCACAAGCTGCTCATGGGCTGCCTCAGGGAGCTGGAGGGGGGCAGCAGGCCCGAGAACCTGCTCGGCGTGGAGAAGGAAGTCTACCGCAGGATACTCGACGAGCTCCGGGCGATGCGCAGCGGCGAGGCGACCGTCGAGGCGGTGGAGGCCGAAGAGCTCGGCGGGGAGTCGGAGACCGGCCAGGAGTTCCTGTCCTCTAAAGGCGACGGGGGGGCTGAAGCTGCGGAAGAGGAAGAAGGGCCGGAGGGGGCGGAAAAAGAAGAGGGGGAGAAACCCGAGGAAGAGGAAGAATCCGGAGAAGGTGCGGGGGGGAGCGGCGAGCCGCCGGAGAAGGCCCCCGAAACGGAGGCCGGAGGGTCCGGCTCCGGAGAGGAGAAAGAGCCGCGAGAGCCCGCCGGGAAGACGGAGGCGGCGGCCGGGAAGGATGCGGACTCAGAAACGGCCCCGGAAGAGCCCGCGGAGCCCGCCGGGAAGGCCGCGGGCGGAGCTGAAAAGGAGCCGGCGAAGGCCGCGAAGGGGGAGAAAGAAGGTAAGGAAGGCAAGCCGGAGGCCGGAGGGCCCGGCTCCGGAGAGGAGAAAGGGCTGCGAGAGCCCGCCGGGAAGCAGGGGGGGGCCGGACCGGAGAAGGCGGAGCAAAAGGCCGGGGAGCGGAAGGAAGAGAAGGCCGGGGAAGAAGACGGGTCCAAAGAAGTTTTTAAGGAGGGAGCTGAAAATAAAGCGCTCAAGCGCGTCAGGTTTCTGAAGTCCATGCCGGCGTTCGTCGGTCCGGACCTGGAGACGCTGGGCCCGTTCGAGGAGGACCAGGTCGTCGAGCTGGACGAGGACGTGGCCGAAGTGCTCCTGAAGAACGACGCCGTCGAGCCTGTCCGATAAAGATGAAAATAGACGACGAGGTAAAAGCATATTGCAAGAAGTGCGGCAAGCACACCAAGCACAAGGTCAAGAAGGATAAGAAGGGCAAGGCCTCCGGGCTCAAGTGGGGGCAGAGGCAGTACACCCGGGTGAAGAAGGGCCACGGCAGCAAGAGGCGTGGCGAGAAGGACATCAGGAAGGTCAACAAGGGCGGGAACCTCCGCCTAACCTGCGCCGAGTGCGGTGCCGGTCATCTACGCCCTTATGAAAGGTCCAAAAAAGAGCCGGAAATCGGGAAGCACTAAGCACATCCTGCGCAGGGTGCTGGCCGTCCTGCCCCTACCCTTCGCGCTCTCCCTTACCCTGTTCCCCGAGCTGGGAGACTTCCAGGTGATTCCGCTGCTATGGGTCTTCGCCTTCGGCCTGCTGGTCGGGATGGTTACCCACGTCTACTGGTTAAGGACCCTCCTGCGGGAGAGGGAGTTCTACCTCAGGTTCTACGAAGAGAGCGCCCTCAAGCCGCACAAGCTCAGCGGGGAGCTGGGCAGGAGGCACACCCGCATGCTCCTGCCGTTCTACGCCTTCAGCGCCCTGATGTTTGTAATCGTGCTGTTCGTCTTCGGCATATTCGGGCTGGAGTTCTTCTACGCCCTGCCCTTCGTGCTGGGCGCCATGGAGGGGGTTCCGGCGAGCTACTTCCTGATGGAGGAAGGACTGGTCTCCTGATGCGGGAAAGCCCGCTTTTTCTTGAACCCTTTTCAATATAACCATGCCCGAAATAATAGGTTTCGTCTACGGCGAGGTCAAGCCCACCTCCTTCGAGGTCCTGGTCGAGAACAAGGAGCTGGCCGAGGGCGGAAAGTACATCAAGATACACCACGAGATGTACGGCTGGGTCTTGGGGCAGATATCCTTCGTTAAGCGCTACTGGGACGACCGCAAGGGCGTGGAGAAGATAATCGCCCGAATCAGGGTCATCGGCTACAAGGACCCTCAGGGCGTGGTGCGCCTGCCCAAAACGCCCTTCAAGCCGGAGAGAGTCTTCAAGGCTCATCAGGCCCTCATACGCAATATCCTTGGGCTGGACACCGCAACCTCGGTGGGCCTCTACGTGGGGAACCTTGAGGGGGAGCAGGGCATAAACGTCTACATAGACGCCAACAAGCTCATCCAGAAGCACCTCAGCGTGCTGGCCAAGACCGGGGCCGGCAAGTCCTACACGGTGGGCGTCCTGCTGGAGGAGCTGGCCGACAAGGAGGTGCCCTGCGTGGTCATCGACCCTCACGGCGAGTACTACACCCTCAAGATACCCAACGAAAACCAGAAGGATTACGACAAGTTCGCCCAGTTCAAGGTCGCCCCGAAGGGGTTCCAGAACGTCACCGAGTACACCCCCAACAAGAAGGTGAATCCCACCGCGGACAGGGACTTCAAGCTCTCCGACAAGAACCTTGACGCCAAGGAGATAATCGACATACTGCCCACCAAGCTGACCGGCGGCCAGAGGGCCCTCCTCTACCAGGCCATAAACGAGCTGAAGCCCAGCGGCGACTACACGCTCGAATACATAATCCAGCACCTCCAGCTCAGCGACACCAACGCCAAATGGGGCCTGATATCGGCCCTTCAGACCCTCCTGGAGACCAACATATTCTCCACCGACGGCATAAAGCTGGAGGAGCTGGTCCAGAAGGGGAAGATATCCATAATCAACATGAAGGGCATAAAGCCGGAGATGCAGGGCCTGATAGTCTCCAAGCTCTCCTCCGACCTCTTCGAGGCCAGGAAGCAGAACCGGCTTCCCGCCTTCTTCATGCTGGTGGAGGAGGCCCACAGGTTCTGCCCGGAGCGCGGGGTCGGGCAGGCGATTTCCCTGCCCGTCATGAGGACGATAGCCGCTGAGGGCAGGAAGTTCGGCATGGGACTGGGGATAGTCTCCCAACGACCGGCCAAGGTGGACAAGAACGTCCTCTCCCAGGCCAACACCCAGATAATACTCAAGGTCACCAACCCCAACGACATAAACGCGATTTCA
>CAZTIX010000094.1:0-4108 GCA_964613935.1 uncultured archaeon | reverse complement strand
GGCCGTCGACGACTATCTCGGGAATGGATTCCACTCCCTCGGGAACCCCGGAGTCGGGGATGTCCTTTTTCAGGGCGGGGCAGAAGGGATGGTTGGTGGTGGGGCCTATTTCCGGGAAACTGGTTTCGACCTTCGAGCCCGCCGAACAGACGTCGAAGGGGGTTATCGCGCCCTCCACGCTCTTTACCGCCTCCACCGCCCGCGACCCGGCCTCGAGGGCCGCGTCCTCGCTCTCGCAGAAGAGCCACACGTTGCCCCCCATGACGCCCTTATTAATCCCGAGTTTCCTCTCAATCAGGAAATCGCTCATCATGAGGGGGATGCTTATCATCTCGCGGCCGAAGGCCTTGACTGCCTTCTCGTAGCCGTCGCCGCAGTGGCCGATGCGCCGCATGGTGTCTATGTAGTCTTGGGTCTTGAGTCTTGGGTCTTTCTCTCCGGGCGCGCCGAGCGCGCTGAACACGCGCGTGGTGGGGACCACCAAGACGCCCTGCCTTATCCTCTTGCCGAGCTCGCGCTCTAGCAAGCCCTTCGCCTTGCTGCCGTAGTTCACCCAGAGCTGGATGACGGCTCCGGGGCGCTTGTCGGGGGTCTCGGAGGGCTCCAGGAGCCGCTCTATCCCTCCCTCGGCCTCGCCCATGACCGTGCAGGGCAGTGAAGTGGCGGAAGTGGCGGCCTTCATCAGGAGCTTCTCCGTCCTGGCCGTCACCCCCATGCGCGCGAGAAGGCCGTCGAACGCCTCGCAGTAGGTGTCCTCGACCTCCACCCCGTTGAGTTCCATGATATGGTTACGTGGTAAAAAATAAAAGGCTAGAAGTCTATGCCCGCCCGCGCCTCGACGCCCTTCTTCATCGGGTGCTTTATCTCCCTCATCTCGGTGACAAGGTCCGCGGCGTCGATTACCTCCTTGGGCGCGCTCCTGCCCGTCAGGACCAGCTCCACGTCGCCGCTCTTGGCTTTGAGTAATTCGAGGACGTCCTCGACCGGAACGACGCCCTTCGACATGGCGACGTTTATCTCGTCGAGTATGACGATGTCGTAGTCCCCGGAGGTTGTGGCGTCTCGGGCAAAGTCCATGCCTATCCGGGTCTTCTCTATGTCCTCCTTGTGTATGGAGAAGCAGTAGCGGCAGGAGCCGCAGCGTATGACGCCTTTTTCCATGTCTTTGGACCACGGGCAGGGAGCTCCGAACTGGAATATCTTAAAGTTCTTAAGCCTGCGTGCCGACTCCAGCTCTCCCAGGTAATGGGCCCCCTTCAGGAACTGGACTACGCAGACGCGGAGCCCGTGTCCGGCCGCCCGGAGGCCCAACCCAAGAGCGGTGGTCGTCTTCCCCTTGCCGTTCCCGGTGTAGACCTGAATCATGCCGTTCATGGCCGACTATCGCCTATTCGCCGCATTTCTCGCAAGCGCCCTCCCGCTTCTTCTCCCCCGCAATGTTGAGAACTTGCTCCTTCCTGCTCTGGTCGCGGTAGATGGTCACTCCCTTGCAGTCAAGCTTGTGGGCGAGGACATAAACCTCCTCCACCTCTTCCGTTGTGGCTTGGGCGGGGAAGTTGACTGTCTTGCTGACCGCGTTGTCCGTGTGCTTCTGGAACGACGCCTGCATGCGCACATGGTCCTCGGGAGTTATGTCGTGCGACGTCACGAACACCTTTTTGACGCTCTCGGGGATTTGCTCGACGTGCTGTATCCCTCCCCTGGCCGCTATGTGGCGCATCAGTTCCTCATTGTAGAATCCCCCTCGTCTGGCCGCCTGCTCGAACAAGGGGTTCACTTCTATCAGCTCGTCGCCCTGGTCCAGAATGTTGCGCCTTACGTAGGAGATTGCAAACAGAGGCTCTACGCCGCTGGAGCAGCCGGAGATTATGCTGATGGTCCCTGTCGGAGCTATGGTGGTCAGTGTGGAGTTCCTCCTCGGGGGTCCGCCCTTGAAGACGCTCTTCTTGAAATTGGGGAAGGCTCCCCTCTCCTTGGCCAGCTTCTGCGACATAAGAACCGCCTCGTCGTGTATGAACTTCATGACCTCTTCGGCCATCCGGGCCGCCTCCTTGGAGTTGTAGGGCACCCCGAGCATTATCAGCATGTCGGCGAAACCCATCACCCCCAGACCTATCTTCCTGTTAGCCCTCGTCATCTCGGAGATTCTCTCCAGAGGATAGTTGTTCATGTCTATGACGTTGTCCAGGAAGTGGACAGCGGTCCTGACGGTCCTCCGGAGCTTGGGATAGTCTATCTTGACCTCTTCGCCGTGGCGGGAAACCATCTTGGACAGGTTTATGGAGCCCAGATTGCATGACTCATACGGCAGGAGCGGCTGTTCTCCACAAGGGTTAGTACTCTCTATCTCGCCGACTTCCGGCGTGGGATTGTCCTCGTTTATCTTGTCCAGGAATACGATTCCCGGCTCGCCGTTCTTCCACGCCATGGTGACTATCAGGTCGAAGACCCTCTTGGCGTTCAGCGTCTTGACCGTCTCCTTGGTGCGGGGGTCGACCAGCTCGTACTCCTCGTCCTTCTCCATCGCTTCCATGAACTTCTCGGTTATGGCCACGGATATGTTGAAGTTGTTGAGCGAGCCCTCCCGTTCCTTGGCCACGATGAAGTCCAGTATGTCGGGGTGGTCCACCCTGAGGATGGCCATGTTCGCGCCACGCCTGGTGCCCCCCTGCTTTATGACCTCGGTGGCGGTGTTGTAGACCTTCATGAAGGAGATGGGTCCGGAGGCGACTCCGCTGGTGGACTTGACTCTCGAGCCGGCCGGGCGCAGGCGTGAGAAGGAGAAGCCGGTCCCCCCTCCGCTCTTGTGTATCAGGGCGGTGGATTTCAGCGTCTCGAAGATGCTGTCCATGTCGTCCTCTATGGGCAGGACGAAGCAGGCCGAGAGCTGCTGAAGGTCCCTCCCTGCGTTCATGAGTGTCGGGGAGTTGGGCATGAATTCCATCGAGGTCATGACCTTGTAGAACTCGCGCTCCGTCTTTTTGACCTTGGAATCGTCCGCTCCGTACTTCGAGTCGGCCTTGGCGATGTTCCTCGACACCCGCTTGAACATCTCCTTGGGCGTCTCCACTACGTTGCCCTCGAAGTCCTTCTTCAGATACCGCTTCTCCAGAACCTTCACGGCGTTGACGGTGAGCTTGATGTCGTCCTCGACCCCCAGCATCGACTTGGCCTTCCTTATGTCCGCCCTCTTCTGGCGGTAGAGGATGTAGGTCTTGGCGGTCTTGGCGTGGCCCGACTCGATAAGGACCTTCTCCACGAAGTCCTGGACCTCCTCCACAGTGGGGACCGTGTGTCCGTCGTACTTCTCCTCCAGCAGGCCTACGACCTTGTCCGAGAGCTTTTCTGCCAGCCCCTCGTCGCTGCCCCCCACTGAGGCGGCCGCCCTGAATATGGCGTTCGCTATCTTCTTCTGGTCGAACTTCACTACTCTCCCGTCCCTCTTCTTTATCTTCTTCACACTCGTCTGAATCATCTTCTAGCTCATTTGCTTTTTAACCAGTTTGCTGACTTCCTTCTCGAAATCGTCCAGGTCTTCGAACTCGCGATAGACGGACGCGAATCTGAGATATGCCACCTTGTCCAGCTTCTTCAGCCGCTTCATTATCATCAGGCCTATCTTCTTGCTGTAGACCTCCCTGGATGAATCTTTTCTTATCTCCGCTTCGATGTCGTCGGTCATCTTCTCCATGAGGCTCACCGAGACGGGGCGCTTCTCGCAGGCCCTGATTATGCCCCTGAGCACCTTGGCCCGGTCGAACGGCTCCATCTTGCCGTCCTTCTTAACCACAGATATCTGCGACAGGTCGGGGCGCTCGTAGGTGGTGAAGCGCTCGTGGCACTTGAGGCATTCCCTCCGACGCCTGGTCACATCCAGCTCGCTGGAGTCGCGCTTGTCGACGACCTTGGTCTCCGAGAAACCGCAGAAGGGACACTTCATTTTTGGCGCAAGCCCGCAGGGAGTCGCCTCCCCGCGAGCGGCAAGTGTGCTATGGAAGACCACAACATCTTGGGGGGTATAAGACCAACAGCAACAAGATGTTGTTGCGGAGTTATTATGGGATTAACTATAAAAATCCGAGGGATTTTCGGATTCTCGCGGAAAATT
>CAZTIX010000093.1:0-4128 GCA_964613935.1 uncultured archaeon | reverse complement strand
AGTTTAATACTGCGGGACGGTTATTATTACTTATAATCATATTATACTCATATAAACAGGTTTATGTCGGATTCGGCGGCCTCTCCGACATATGTGCCGACAGCGCCGCACTCGTCCACCAGCTCGTTGTCCAGGTCTTCCCTTTCGCACCCCATGACCTCCATAGTCATGTCGCAGGCTATTATCTTGCCCCCCAGCTCCCTGAAGTCTTTGGCGAGCTTCTCCAGGGGGGCGACGTTGGCCGCCTTCATCTTCCTCTTCATGAACCACTTGCCCAGGCCGAGCAGGTTCATCTTGGACAGCGGCCCGGCCGACAGCTGGCCCTTTCTCAGCCGCTGGAGGCCCCAGAAGGTGAAGTAGATGGAGCATTCCATGCCCATGGACAGCGCGCCGGTGCCTATTATCAGGGCGCTGTAGACCTTGTCGTATTCCCCAGAATGCAGCACTATCGTGGCCTTCTTCAGGCTCCCGGTTTTCCCCGATTCTTTTGATTTGCTCATTTCTTTATAAGTATCCTCCAATCCCTGTCCGAGCCCCCGACCCTCAGCAGCTCCAACCCCATGGCCTCGACCGCCATGGGTATCTCTTTCCTGGAAGCGGGATGCGTCCCCCGGACCTCGATAGTCTGCCCTGTCCTGGCCGAGTTTATGGCCTTCCTGGTCTCGATGAGGGGAACCGGGCACGTCTCGTTAACGCAGTCTACCTCTATGTCGGCCATGTAAGTCTAAGGGGGCGTTGTAAAAAAGGTTTTAGCGGGATTTCGCCCTCTTGGTGGGCTTATGGACTTATTTTATGTGTATGCACCCGACCGGGCAAACGTCCGCAGCCTCCTTGTTGCATCCGACCTCGTCCAGGTCCGTCTCCTTCGGGTGAGACTTGCCGTCCGAGCTCATCTCCCAGTTGTCGCAGACGGCCGCGCAGGCTCCGCACCCTATGCAATCCTCCAGTGTCTGTTCTATTTTCGGCATTTTCTTGTCACCAGGTTAGGTGATATTTTGTGAGTGGGGATTAAAAAGCGTTCCGCAGGCCCGCCGGCCTGAAGTCGAGCCCCGCTTTCGCTCTCCGGCCCGTCCGTGCAAACCGCCTATTTTTATTGCGTCTCCGCTTATACTAATGTGGTACTTGAGACTCTCGCCGGCCTGCTGACCGAATACGGGGACCTGGTGCAGGCCGCATGGATAATAGCACTTACCTTCCTAGTCGGCAAGAGCGTCCTTTTTGCTCTGAACCGGTGGACCCAGAAGGAGGGTGAGGGGCCGGGCCGCCACGTGTTCGGGGAGATAAAAGTTCCGTTCTACCTGGTGCTGGCGCTGGTCGGCTTCTACTACTCGGCCAAATCCGTCGAAATACTGACGCCCTACCGGGCCCTCATACAAGACGCCTTCGTGGTCGGCGGAGTCCTGCTGGGCGCATACATAGTCAGGAAGGCGGTGAACGGCGCCCTGGTGTGGTACGCCTCCAAGGACAGCAAATTCATAAAGATAGAGAAGACCTCACTAATGAGCCTGCGCAACCTGGCCTCCATCTTCATATTCGCCATCGCTGCGATGATAATCCTCGGGCAGTTTGGGGTGGAGATAACCCCGCTCCTGGCCAGCCTGGGAATCGGCGGCCTGGCCATAGCCCTGGCCCTCCAGCCCACCCTGTCCAACTACTTCGCAGGCATGTACATAGCCTCGGACAAGACGGTAAGGCTGGGGGACTACATAGAGGTAAACCAGGATCAGAGGGGGTACGTGGAGAAGATGACCTGGCGGAGCGTCTGGATAAGAACCATATCCAACAACATGATAATCGTGCCCAACTCCAAGCTGGCCGAGTCCATAGTGGTCAACTACGACCAGCCCGGCCAACCGATGTGGCTGTGGATTCCGGTGGGCGTGGCCTACAGCAGTGACCTGGATAAGGTGGAGCGAACCGCTCTGAAGGTGGCCAAGAAGGTGGCGAGGGAGACCGGAACGGGCATGGAGGACTCCGAGCCTTTCGTCAGGTATAATGAGTTTGGCGATTCGAACATAAAGTTCAATATGGTCTTCAGCATAAAGAAGTATGACAAGCAGTTCGAGCTGAGGGACGAGTTCGTTAAGGCACTCAAAAAAGAGTTCAACAAGAAGGGAATCGAGATATCGTTCCCCTGTGTGAACCTCTACAAGCGCTCTACCTAGGGTCTACGTGGACGAAGGCTTCGTTCACTAACGGCGAGCTCTCGACGGCCCCCTCAACCCTCTTCCCGATTCTGTGCGCCTCTTCCGTCCGCAGTTTCCCGTCAACCTCGGCGTGAATATGGACGTGGATGCGGTCCCCCACATAATGGGCGCGGATGTCGTGGATTCCCCCGACTCCGTCCACTTTTTTCGCTTTCCGGCGTATCTCGTCCAGCACCTCCTTCCCCGGAGACTTGCCCATGAGGTAACCTATGTTTTCCTCGCCTATCTTGTATCCGGACCAAATTATGAAGCCCCCTATGACTATTCCCGCGTAGAAGTCGAGGTTTGGCATGCCCAGGGCAGGGCCCGAGAAGCCCAGGAGGGCCACCAGCGATATGAGAACGTCGTTCCTGCTGTCCACGGAGCTGGCGCTTATGGCCGGACTGCCCATTCTTTTGGCCGTCCTTTTGAAGTAGAGCCACATTCCCGCCTTAATCGTCATGCTGCCCAGCAGGACCGCCACTCCGAGAAGGCTGAACAGGTGGGCCTGGGGCGCCAACACCCCCCCTAGCCCCTCTTTTATCAGCTCGAAACCCAGTATGCCGGAGAGTATGGCCACAAGGAGGGCTGCCACCGGCTCTGCCCGCCGGTGCCCGAAGGGGTGGTCTTCATCCGGCTTCTGCTGCGAGACCCTGACCGCCATGAACACCGCCACGGAATAGGCGGTGTCGGAGAGGGAATTAAGGGCGTCGGAGAATATGGCGAGGCTCCCGGTCATAATGCCCGCGAGAAACTTGAAGAAGAACAGCAGGGCGTTGGAGCCTATCCCGACAATCGTGGCCCGGCGTCCGGTGTTGTCCATGGCTATTTTTTCAATTCAGAGAGTAAATACGCGAACCTGCCGGGTTTCTCGGCCTGGGCGACCTCCCGCGGCCGCGGGAACTGGCTTTTTAAACGCTAGGGGCAAATTAAGCGATGGATTTCTCGGATTACGACTCTTTGCTGGACCGGGCCTACCTGCAGATTCCGGACAAGACCAAGGCCACCTCCAGATTCGAGGGCCCCCAGGTGGACGTGTTCTTCGAGGGCAACAAGACCATACTCAGGAATTTCTCCCAGGTGGCCAAGATGCTGGGCCGGGACGAGGAGCACCTACAGAAGTTCCTGACAAAGGAGCTGGGGGCCTACTCCATCGTCTCCGGGGACAGGCTGATCTTCAACAAGAAGCTGTTCGGAAAGAAGATTGGAGACGCGGTCAAGAAGTACGCGGCCGAGTATGTGCTGTGTCCGCAGTGCGGGAAGCCCGACACGATATTCGCCACACTTGAGGGCGTCAAGATACTCAAATGCGAGGCATGTGGAGGATGGAAGCCGCTGAAGAGCGTCTGATAAGCGTCAGCATTCACAAAACTGGCAAGGGGGCCGTAGTGGCCGCCTGCGACGCGGAGCTACTGGGAAGAGCGTTCTCCGATGGAGAGCTCAGGCTGAAGCTTCGGGAGGAGTTCTACTCCGGCGAGAGGATGGCTCCGGAGAAGCTGGCGGAGCTGCTGGAGGAGTGCTTCACCGCCAACCTGGTGGGCGAGAGGGCCGTCAAAGCCTATTGCGCGAACAGGCCGTCTGCGGCGGAGAGCGTCATGCGCATAGGAGACGTGCCCCACCTCCACATATACTCATTGTGATTGGTTTTTTAACTTCCAGCCGTTATTAACTCATGAAGAAGCGCTCCGTCAAGCCCGTCGACTTTGGAATCTCCAAGGCCGCCCTCATAGCAATGGCGGCGACCGTGATTGGCATCGGAGCGGCTGTCTTCGCCACCGCCTCGATGTTCGCCTTCGCCCAGCCGGAGCCGACCGTCTACGGGCTGGTGATAACGTGGGTGGGGAGCCTGATGTTCTTCTACGCGGTGGTGACCGAGGAGCACACCATGAAGGAGCTCTTCCTGCGGCAGGCCTACTTCTTCACCGGGCTGCTGTCGATGATA
>CAZTIX010000092.1:0-4140 GCA_964613935.1 uncultured archaeon | reverse complement strand
CGGGTCCAGAAGGGGGACTTCGAGTTGGTGGAGCCTCTGGAGAGGTTTCCCCGGACCAAGTTCAAGCCGCTCAAGCACGACGTGAAATACGTCAGGGACGTGATGAGGAAGGCCGTGACCACCACCCACGACTCGGGCGTGGACAAGGTGTCCAGGCTGATGATAGGCAAGAGCGTCAACCACGTGCCCATAGTGAAGAAGGGCAGGCTGGACGGCATAGTGACCTCCTGGGACATCGCCAAGGCCGTGGCCGAGGGCAAGAAGGGTCTGGACGACGTGGCAGTTAAAACCGTGATTACCGCGCACGCGAACGAGACCCTGGGCATAGTGGCGGAGAGGCTCAGGAAGAACGAGATATCCGCCCTGCCGGTCGTGGACAGCCACGGCAGGGTGAAGGGCATAATAACGGCGGAGGACATCGCGGGGTTCGTGAACAGGAAATGACCAAGAAATACCTTGTGAAGCTGGGGGAAGAGCAGCTGGGAGAGCCGATAATAGCCGAGTGCATACTGGCTACGGAAATCAAGATAAACATCCTCAGGGCCGACGCCGACGGCCGGATACTCATAAGGTTTCCCAAGGCGCACGAGAAGAGGGTCCTGAAGTTCCTGAGGGAGCGGGGGGTCGAGGTCAGGGAGCAGAAGGACGTCATAAAGCACGACCCCGACCGCTGCGTCAACTGCGGAGCCTGCGTCTCCCTGTGCCCCACCAAGGCCTTCAGCCTTGACGAGAAGGGCGAGCTGGTCTACGACGAGGAGAAATGCGTCCTGTGCGGGATATGCGTGGACGGCTGCCCCCGCAAGGCGCTTTCGAAGCCCGAATTCTAAAGGCCTTTTCAGTAAAAAGGTCGATTAAAAAGATGGAAGAGGAATTCTCGTACAGGGACACTATTCTGAAGGTAAAGTGCGACAGGGATGTCGGTGATTCCGTCAGAGAATCCATAGTGAGGAAATGGCAGGAGCTGGAGGCGTACATCGCGCGCGATCCGGACTTCGGGAGCTCTTTCGAGCCGATTGACCTGAAGGGCGGCGCCCCGGAGATAGCCGAGATTATGGCCGATGCGGCGCGAAAGGCGGGGGTGGGCCCCATGGCGGCGGTGGCCGGGACCTTCTCCGAGCTGATAGCCAAAGAGGCGGTCAAAGAGGGCGTCGAATGGATAATCGTCGAGAACGGCGGAGACATCTGCGCCTACGGAGGCAGGGAGTTCAACCTATCCGTGTTCGCGGGAAAGTCGCCGCTGTCGGGCAAACTGGGCTTCTCGATTAACCCCGGCAAAAAGACCTGCGGCGTTTGCACCTCATCCGGCAATGTAGGCCACTCCATAAGCCTTGGAGAGGCCGACGCCGTCACGGTCTTCGCGCGCAGCGCTCCGGTCGCGGACGCATTCGCGACCGCGATAGCCAACCGGGTGGGGAGCGTGAAGGACGGTTTGGAATTCGCTAGGGGCTTTTTGGGCAAGGGGATGGACGGGGCCGTCGTCATAAAGGGGAACGAAGCAGGGCAGGCGGGCAGAGTGCCGAGACTTATTTTAATTTAACTCCCCGTAACCATATCGCACTCATACACCAAAATGAAGCGAAAGCTGGCCCTACTCCTGCTGTTGGCCCTCCTGCCGTTGGCTGCGGCCCAGACCCAAGAGCGGGGAGCCGGAGTCGAGGCCGAGATAGTCATACTGTCCGACATAGGCCTCATAATAGTCGCCGCCACAATCTTCGCGTTCTTCGCGGTCGGGCTGAAGCAGCCGCTCATACCCGCATACATCATCGCAGGCGTCATAATCGGGCCCATCGGCGCGCAGGCGATATTCGGGACCACCCTGGTCCAGAATCCCGTCTTCGTCAGGGCACTCTCCGAGCTGGGCATAACGTTCCTTCTCTTCACAGTCGGCATAGAGCTGGATCTGTCCCGCCTGAAGGATGTGGGGCGGGCCGCGGCCCTTATAGGCACCGGGCAGGTGGCCCTGACCTTCGCGGCCGGCTTCTTCATAGCGGTCGGGCTGGGGTTCGGGCAGGTCGAGGCGCTCTATCTGGGCCTGGTAGTCGCGTTCAGCAGCACTCTTGTGGTCATCAAGATGCTCTCTGACCGGGACGAGATTGAGACCCTCCACGGAAGAGTCATTCTGGGGATACTCCTGATGCAGGACATAATCGTGGTCCTGGCCCTCTCCGTGCTGGGAGCGACGAACGGCATGGGCTCGCTGTCGCCGGTCATCGACGCGATTCTGAAGGCGGTCGGCCTGTTCTCCTTCGCCATAGTCCTGAGCCGGTATGTCGCGCCCAGGATACTCAAGGCCGTCTCAAGGTCGGTGGAGCTGGTCTTCCTGACCGCCCTGTCATTCGCTTTCATCTTCGCAATCTCCAGCTACATCCTGGGGTTCTCGACCGCGATAGGCGGCTTTCTCGGGGGGCTCAGCCTGGCGGTCTTCCCCTACAATCTGGAGGTCGCCAACCGCATAAAGCCGCTCAGGGACTTCTTCGCGATAATGTTCTTCGTGTCTCTGGGCATGCAGTTTTCTCCCTTGTCAGAACTGAGCGTGCTTATTGTGCCTGTAATACTGTTCGCGGCCATCGTTATGGTCCTGAAGCCCCTGATAATAACCCTGCTCTCCATAATGGTAGGATACGAGAGGAGGACCGCCTTCCTCTCGGGCGCGGGTCTGGCCCAGATATCGGAATTCTCCCTCATACTGGCGATAGGGCTGGCCGCCATGAGCCCGGAAACCAGCGTCCTGCCAGTGACCCTCCTCCTGGCCCTGGTGACCATGTCGGTGACGCCCTATCTGATAAGATACGGCAACAGGCTGTACATTCCCTTCTCCGGACTGCTGCAGAAGCTGGAGAAGCTGAGGTTCGTCAAGCTGCGCCACGAGCTCGAGCACATACCGGCCAAGCATCTCAAGAATCACATAGTGGTGTTCGGGGCCCACATCATGGGCATGGAGGTCATAGAGACCCTGCAGAAGCTGAAGAAGAAGTTCATAGTGGTGGACCACAACCCGGAGATAATCAAGCGGCTCATAAAGGGCGGCGTTCACTGCGTTTACGGGGACTTGGAGGATGCGGAGGTCCTGAAACGGGTCGGCCTCGACACGGCCAAGGCCGTCATATCCACGGTCCCGGACGAGGACGACAGCATGCTGCTGATAAAGAAGGTCAAGAGCGTGAATCCGAACGCTATGCTCTTCGTCACGGCCAAGACTATTGGGCACGCCATAAGGTTCTACAGGGAGGGCGCAGACTTCATAATACACCTCAAGCTCCTGGGCGGCCGGGAGGCCAGTGAGCATCTCGAGAATACGCTCAAGAAGGGCTCGAAAGCGGTCCTGAAAAGAAAATTGAACGAGATAAAGCGCCTGGAGAAGAAGAAGCGAGAAGAGCTGGTGAATCGGATAGACGACCAGCTTATGAAGGAGATAGACGAGCTGAAGGCCCAGGAAGCGCTCAAGACCAGTGAGGCTCTAGGGGAAGAATAGGAATGCGAGGACGAGATTCTGCGCTTCACCAAAGGTGAAGCGACTCGCAAGGTGCTGGCGCACACTTGTGATCGAACTCGCGCACTTTTTGACCCGGGAATGCGGGGGACGAGATTCGAACTCGCGCAGGCCTAAGCCACTAGGTTTCTTACCCGTCCCCGGTCTTCGGTCCTGATTTCCCGGATACGGGTCCTAAGCCTAGCCCGTTTGACCAGACTCCGGCACCCCCGCAAATATGTCTGCTTTCTCGTGTCCCCGGTCTTGGTGAAGGCCAAGGCCGTGGGGCCGCTCGAAGAGCGGCCTCGCTTTTGATCGACCTTTTCCTAAAAGGTCGTTGACCAGACTCAGGTACCCCGCAAAGGGCATGCTAAGCGGTTTAATTGAAACTTCGGAAATAAAAGGGGTTCATTCCTTCTTGGAAGAGGTTTTTTCGCTCTTGCCGCCGGAGCGGTCCGATTCGGAGGATTTCTTAGTGGACTTCTTTGACCTCTCCGCCCGCTCCATGCGATTGACCTTATCCATGACCTTGCTCATCTCGCGCTTCTCTTTCGCCCGCTTCTTCTTCCGCTTCGCGCGCTCGGTAGTGTGAATCCCGTCTTTCACCAGATGGCGATGTTTGGCGCAACTTATGCAGGCGTAGCCCTTGTTAGACGGCATGGAAACAACCT
>CAZTIX010000091.1:3920-4165 GCA_964613935.1 uncultured archaeon | reverse complement strand
CCTTTGCCGAGGTCGGGCTCGCGGATGCTATCCGCGCAAGCTCGCAACCCCCGGCACATACGCAGGAAGGCTGCCTTTGCCGAGGTCGGGCTCGCGGATGCTATCCGCGCAAGCTCGCAACCCCCGGCTAATATGCAGAGAGAACACCTCACGCCGAGGTGGCAGAATCTGGCTAATGCGCAAGACTGGAAATCTTGTGGGCTTCGGCCCTTCTGGGTTCAAATCCCAGCCTCGGCGCCTTCATT
>CAZTIX010000091.1:0-3820 GCA_964613935.1 uncultured archaeon | reverse complement strand
CTTCTAGCCTAAGCTCGGCGCCGAGGCTTCTGGCAAGGTCATATGCCCAAGGGAGAGTCCACCTTGCCATCCCAGCCTCGGCGTTCACTTTCAGTCTGCAGTCTTGCGTCCTGAGTCTTCGGAAGCCGAGTTCATAAGGGAGCTACCTCCCTACAAGACTAAAACCAAAAGGTTTTTTATGTTATCAACTGATAATATAGTCACTACAATGCACTACCTAACGGCTCCACAAGCTTTCGAAAGCAAGACCGCACGGTCGCCCACCCTCCAGACTGTCCTAATGGTGGAAGGGTTCATAGAACAGGAAAGTGGAGAATACAAAAAGACTGAACTATTCAAAAACCTACCGAGGAAAGTGATGTGGCCGACCTTCCAGGTGATAATGGCCTACCTCGAGAGCATTAACAAGATAGCCTATGCCAAGGAGGGCTACGTCGTCTACATCTGGAGCCCTGAGCTCGGACAGAAATACAAAGACAGGACTGACCTAGCGTGGAAGGCGAAATAAGGTTTGTCGATGTCAAGCTCAGGGCGGCGTTCGAGGAATTGGAGAAGTCTGACAAAGAACTCTACAAGCAGGTAGAGCACGCCTTGACTGATATAAGCAAGGATGTCTTCTGCAGCAGGAACGTGAAGAAGAAACTCATCCCGAAGACACTGATTAAAAAGTACGGGATCAACAACCTTTGGATTTATAACCTTCCGCGCGGCTGGAGGCTCATATACTCGGTAATCAACCCAAGCAAAGTGGAAGTTCTCGCATTAGTGCTTGATTGGATGGATCACAAGGATTACGAGCGATTGTTCAAGTTCTAAGTTTTTCTTTACTCAAGTTCTAGCTAGTCAGAACAGGACTGGGGAATTCAGACAGAAGACCCTTCAGCCTCCTTAAGACAGGACCGAAGACACGAGACGGGAGACCTCAAATCCCAGCCTCGGCGCTCAATTCTCTAGGCTTTGCCTCGCGCCGAGGCTTCTGCCGATGACCATGCGCCTTGAGAAGGCTTTAACATCGACATCCCAGCCTCGGCGCCTTCATTCTTCTAGCCTAAGCTCGGCGCCGAGGCTTCTGGCAAGGTCATATGCCCAAGGGAGCGTCCACCTTGCCATCCCAGCCTCGGCGTTTAACCTTACGGTTAAGGTCCCGGGTCTGATTGGGCATGATGGCGACTGAGCTCAATCATTTTTATAAGGGAGCCTTCTAATTAACCGCTCCCTTGGGGAGCATATCTTCTAGCGTTGAATCGAAGCATCCGTCCAGACGCAGACGCAACCATGTCTGTGCCTGCAATCATAGGCATCACTTTGAACAATGGCTAAGTACCACAAGCCGAGAGCCGGCTCCACCGGCTTCTCGCCGAGAGTGAGGGCGAAGAAGGAGACGCCCAGCATAGGCAACTACGCGGATAGCGACGAGGCCGCGCCGCTGGGCTTCCTCTGCTACAAGGCCGGCATGACCCACGTGCTCGCCAAAGACCTCGACAAGAACTCCCCGACCCATAACCTCGACGTCCAGATCCCCGTCACCGTTCTCGAATGCCCCCCCCTGACTGTCATCGGAATCCGCGCTTATGTCGAGGGGTACGACGGACTCGAGGTGCTCACGGACGCCTTGGCCGAAAAACCGGGCAAGGACCTCGCCCGAGCGATGCCCGTGCCCAAAGACCCCAAGACCGCCGAGAAGCTCAAGAAGATAGAGGACTCTCTGGAGGAGGTCGCGAAGGTGGTCCTGCTGGTCGCAACCCAGCCGCGGAAGGCCGGCGCGGGCAAGAAGAAGCCGGACGTCATAGAGCTGGCCGTCGGGGGAAGCGTCAAGGAGCAGCTCGACTACGCCAAGAGCGTGTTGGGCAAGGACATTCGGGCCGGCGACGTGTTCAGCGAGGCCGACATGGTGGACGCCATCGCCGTGACCAAGGGGAAGGGCTTCCAGGGTCCGGTCAAGCGCTGGGGCATCAAGATGCAGAAGAGGAAGGCCAAGAGGACGCCCCACACCCGCCACGTCGGCTCGATAGGCGGGTGGAATCCGTCTAACCTCAGCTGGCTCACCCCCATGGCCGGGCAGACCGGCTACCAAAAGAGGGTCGATTTCAACAAGTTCATAGTCAAGATGGGCGAGAAGGGCGAGGAGGCGACCCCCGAAGGCGGGTTCGTGGGCTACGGCGTCGTGCCCGGAGAGTACATTCTCATCAAGGGCTCGGTGCCCGGTCCCAAGAAGAGGGCCGTCGCCCTGAGGAAGGCCATAAGGCAGCCCACTGACCTGCCCTCACTATCAGTCGACCGCATCGCGGTCGAGTCTCAGCAGGGAGTATAATGGCGGAGAAGAAGACCACGGGAAAGAAGAAGGCCGCGAAAAGGAAGGGCGCCAAGGGCGGCAAGGCCAAGGCGAGGAAGGCCGGGAAGCGGACCGGACAGGCCAAGCCCGAGCCGAAGAAATCCGCGGAGCCGAAGGGCAAGAAGGCCGCCCAGGCCCCGGACCGGGGAAGCGGGACGAAGAAGAAGGCCGGCGTGGTCTCGGTGAATGGCAGCCGGAAGGGAGACGTCGCCCTCCCCGGGCCATTCCAGAGCCAGCACCGCCCCGATCTTATAAGGAGAGCGTTCGTGTTCGAGCGGTCCCTGAACCATCAGCCCCACGGCTCGGACCCTCGGGCCGGCTTCAGGACCACGGCCGACTACTATTCAAGAAGGCGCGACTACTACCGCCTCACCGTCAACCGCGGGATATCCCGCCTGCCCCGGCAGAAGAGGCCCGGAGGCGGCCTGGGAGAGGTGCGGAGAGTCCCCCAGTCCAAGGGCGGGCACCGGGCCCATCCGCCGAAGGCGGAGAAGAAGCGGGCCAAGAAGATGAACGAGAAGGAATGGATACTCGCGCTCAAATCGGCGGTGGGCGCCACCGCGGACCCAGGTCTTGTCCGGGGCGACGGCAGGAACCACGCCGCTGACGGGCTGGACCTGCCCCTCATAGTCGAAGACTCCTTCGAGTCCTTCAAGAAGACGGCCGAGGTCTCCGAGGCGTTCGGCAAGCTGGGCCTGTCGGGAGACCGGGATAGGGCCGCCAGAGAAAAGACGAAGTCGGGCAAGGCCAGGACCGGGAAGTCCAGGCCGCGGAAGTCCGTCCTGGTGGTCGTCTCGGGAGACTGCCCGGCGATGAGGGCGGCGGCAAACCTGGCCGGAGTCGAGGTAACAGACGTCGACGCCCTGACGGTGAGCCTGCTGGCTCCCGGCGGCAATGCGGGGCGGCTGACCCTCTGGACCGAAGGCGCAATAAGCAAGATATCATCCTAACATGACTCTGCTGCATCCGATACTCACGGAAAAATCGTTCGACCTCCTCGAGAGGGAGAACAAGCTGGTGTTCGCCGTAAAGGATGGCGCCACCAAGACCGGAATAAGGGAGGCGGTGGAGGAGCAGTACGAGGTCAAGGTGGAGTCGGTGAACGTCATGAACGATATCAAGAGGGGCAAGAAGGCCGTAATCAAGCTAAAGCCGGACTTTGACGCCGGCAAGATAATAGGCGACCTGGGACTGATGTAAGATGGGCAAGCGGATAATACAACAGGCGAGAGGCAAGGGAGGCCCGGCGTACGGCGCGCCCAGCCACCGCTTCATTTCCCGCTGCCGATACATGGACCTGGACGCCTTCAAGAAGGGCGGCGTTATGCAGGTCGTGGATTTCGCCTCGGACCCTGTGCGCAGCTCTCCGATGATGAAGCTGCTGACCGAGGATTTCCGCGAGGTTTTCATGCTCGCCCCCTCCGGCATAGCCGAGGGCGACCTGGTGGAGTTCGGGGAGTCGGTCGATCTCAGGCCTGGCAACATCCT
>CAZTIX010000090.1:0-4184 GCA_964613935.1 uncultured archaeon | reverse complement strand
GCCGGCCCGGCCGGAACCGGCAAGACCACCTCGGCCCTGGCGCTGGCCAGCGAGCTTTTTGAGGGGCAGATGGAGGGCAACTTCCTGGAGCTCAACGCCTCGGACGACCGGGGCATAGAGGTGGTGAGGAAGAACATAAAGGACTTCGCCAGGACCATGAGCCTGGGCGACATACCCTTCAAGATAATCTTCCTGGACGAGGCGGACGCCCTAACCCCGGAGGCGCAGAACGCCCTCCGGCGCACTATGGAGCGATACACCCGCACCTGCAGGTTCATCCTGAGCTGCAACTACTCCAGCAAGATAATATCGCCGGTGCAGTCCCGCTGCGCCCTTTTCCGGTTCACTCGGATAGGCGATGACATAATCAAGTCGCAAATCAGGAAAATCGCCGAGAACGAGGGCGTCAAGCACGATGACGAAGGGCTGGACGCAATTCTTTACGTGGCGGACGGCGACATGAGGCGGGCCATAAACGTCCTCCAGGCCACGGCGGTCGTGTCCAAGGCCGTGACCAAGGAAGAGGTGTTCAACATAGCCTCCCGGGCCAAGCCGGAGCTGGTCAGGAAGCTGATGCAGCTGGCCGTGGGCGGCAAGTTCATGGAGGCGCGCAAGATACTGGACGACCTCCTCATAGACCGCTCCATATCGGGCGAGGAGATACTCCTGCAGATGCACAAGGAGATAGAGAACCTCGACCTGCCCGACAGCAAGAAGCTGGACCTTGTGAACCTAATAGGCGAGTACAATTTCCGGCTCGTGGAGGGCGCGAACGAGAAGATACAGCTCGACGCCCTGGCCGCGCAGATGGGAACCGTCTAATCCACATAACCTTTCATCAGGATGCGCCCCTGCAGGGACAGCCGGACCGAAACCCTTCCACCCTCCTCCTTCGTCTCGACCAGTGCCATCTCCTTCAGCCCTTCCGATTTGGGGTTGCCGTTTATGTGGTAGGACACCAGCGGCAGGCTCATGCCGCACCTCTTGCTGAGCTCGTCGAGGGACGCGCAGCAGTCCGGCTCGTTGTAAAGAGTCTCGAGTATCTTCATCTTGCGGTCCGTGATTAGCTTGTAGTACGAGAATTTCAGGACGGGTAGCATGGAGATAGCCCCCTCCATGACCGAGAAGGCCTTGAGGCCGTTGACGAACGCGGCCGATGTCATCGCGCATCGCGTCACCTTGTCGCCGGTGGAGACGTTGATGAGTATGTCTTTGCCCTCGTTTGCCTTTTTGATTGAGTGAACTATGCGGAAGGTGTCCTCCCAGACGTTCTCGCCGCCGCCGAGTATCTTGACGGGCACCTTGAATTTGGACATATCTTTTCTGGCTTTTTGTGCCGCCTTTTTGCGGCCGGGATAGGTTATGAGCATCACCTTCTCCGTCGAGAACTCCCTCACGGCCGTGAAGAGGTCTTCCATGTCCTCCCCCACGGATGCCACGATTATCGCCATCTTATTTAAAGGTATCCTTTAATTTTAAAGCATATGTTTAAGCCGTACGAAATAAAAATCAACCCGGAGGTGTATGGAAAATGACTGGACCAGGATGTCCGACTTGCGGAAAGGGACCCGGCTGCTGCTGACGGCAGCGGCCGCTTGATTTTTTTATCAACAGCTTCAACCTCCGTGCGATTTTTAAGTTTTCTTCACTTATGGTAGGCGATGACTCCGCCTTCGAAACCTCCAGAGCGGCCCGCCTTCGGCAGATTCGGGCCCCAGCACAGGCCCGGCCACTGGGAGGGGCACACTTTCGTAACGCGCAGCGGCTCCAGATACATGGTCCGCAACGGCAGCCTGCACCGAAGGGGAAAGGAGCCCCGCAAACTCGCCCTCATCATAGGGGTCCCCTCCGGCCGCGAAGCGGCTCACTTCCGCCGAAGGCTGCGCGCGGGCATGAGCAACCCGGAGAGGCTTCTGAGAGAGAGCCTTCAGGAGGCGACCCCTCCTCAGGAGGGGGGCCATGTGGTGTTCGTCTACGGCGACCCCAGGCCCGGCTACCGGTTTACTAGCACGGCCCTGAAGGAGATAATCCCTCCCGAATAGCCGCCCCCCCTTTAACCGTTAAAACAATCCTTTTTAATCTTCTTCTCCAAATTACCCCGGTGCATAAAAATATGAACGTGACAGTCTATTCCACGCCGACTTGCCCCTACTGTAAGATGGCGAAGGAGTATCTGAACGGCAAGGGAGTCGAGTACGACGACGTGAACGTGGCGGAAGACAAGGCCAAGGCGCAGGAGATGATAGACAAATCCGGCCAGATGGGGGTCCCGGTAATCAGCATAGACGGCAAGATTGTCGTGGGCTTCGACAAGGGAGCCCTTGAGAAGGCCCTTTCCTAGGTTTATGGCAAAGGTTTATGGCAATGGCGCACGACCTGATAATCGTTGGCGGCGGGCCGGCCGGACTGAGCGAGGCCATCTACGCTGCGCGCTTCCGGATGGATGTTCTGGTGCTGGCCAAGGAAGTCGGGGGAACGGTGCTGACCGCTCCGCTGTTGGAGAACTGGCCGGGTGACAAGAGCATTCCCGGCAGGGACCTGATGGACAGAATGGCCGACCACGTGAAGAGCCTGGGGGTGGAGATAAAGCAGGCCGAGGTCAAGGAGATAAAAAAGAAGGGCAAGAATTTCCGGCTGCTCTCGGAAGCGGGGGAATTCGCGGCCAGGTCAGTCCTTCTGGCGACCGGCACCAAGCACCGGAAGCTGGAGATACCCGGAGAAGCCGAGTTCAGCGGAAGGGGCGTCAGCTATTGCGCGGTATGCGATGCGGCCTTCTTCAAGGACAAGGCGGTCGCGGTGGTGGGCGGGAGCGACTCCGCCGCCAAGGAGGCCCTCCTGCTGAGCGAGCACGCCGAGAAGGTCTATATCGTCTACCGCAGGGAAAGGATACGCGCGGAGCCCATAAACGTCGAGAGGGTGGAAAAAAGCGGCAACATCGAGGTTATCAACAACGCCAACGTTCTGGAGATAAAGGGCGACAAGCTGGTCAAATCGGTTGTTTTGGACAGGCCTTACAAGGGCTCCAAGGAGCTCGGGCTGGACGGCGTATTCGTGAGCATAGGCTATGAGCCCCTGAGCGGCCTTGCCGAGCAGCTGGGGGCGAAGCTGGACGGCAAGGGACAGATAATCGCGGATGCGTCCTCCAAGACCGGCATCCCCGGACTTTACGCCGCCGGAGATGTGACATCGGGCGATTTCAAGCAGGCGATAGTGGCGGCGGCCCAGGGCGCGGTAGCGGCTTACAGCGCTTATCAGCAAATAACCGGCGGCTCCGAGGTGGAGGAGAAATGAGGAGTAGAGCAGAGCTTTTGACGGCAGCAGCACTTCTGTTGTGCCTGCCTTTGGCTCCTGCTAGCAGCGGATGCCCCTGCAGCGCGCCCGGCCAGCAGGGCAGAGAATCTCCCGAAGACGGCTCCCCTGCGGACGGAGGGGGCTTAGACGGCCTCGGATTGAATATATGGGCCATCGGGGCGGTCGCCGCGGTTGTCGGAGTCCTGGCAGGACTGCGCCTCTGGAACAGAAGGGGGTTCGGAGGATGACGCTCCCCACCGCCCGCGAGTTCAGGCATCTCAGGAAGAAGGCGGGGCTGACTCAGAAGGAGCTGGCAAGCCGGGCGGGACTCAGCCAGTCCCTCATCGCCCGCATAGAGAAGGGCGATATAGACACCAAGCTGGGCACGGCGCGCAGGATACTCGGCGTCATAAGGAGGTCTGAGGGGTCGAGAAGGCCGAAATCACTCGAGTTGAGGGACTACATGGTGTCGCCTGTCATCTACTGCAAGCCGTCCGACCCCATAAAGCGGGTGGTGGCCAAGATGGAGGAGAACGGAATCTCGCAGATGCCGGTGATGGACGGCAAGCGGCAGGTCGGCTCGGTGACCGACACTCACCTGGTCCAAATCCTCGCGCGGAAGGGGGCCCGCTCAGCTCGCCGCAAGATATCGGCTGTAATGTCCAAGCCGTTCCCGGAGCTGGACGCGGACTCCCCCATAGACAGGGCGGTGAAGCTGCTGACCAAAAGGCCGGCCGTCCTTCTCAAGAACGGGCCGCACGTGGCAGGCATAGTCACGAAGGCGGACGTGTTGAAGCTCATGGTTTGAGCCCCCAATTATTGTTCTCGAAAAGCAATCAAGGAATGTATGCTTTCGGAGGGTTGAATTTTCCGCGAAAATCCGAAAATCCCTC
>CAZTIX010000089.1:0-4185 GCA_964613935.1 uncultured archaeon | reverse complement strand
ATAATTGCCAGCGTTTCTGCGCCGAAAAGAAAAGGTACCAGTCTTTCTTTGGCCCAGACAAAGTGAAAGTCTATGGAGAAGGGCTTTGCGATGAAATAGTGGACCGATTGGATGAAATTCTAGCGAACTGAAACATGAAAATAGCGCGAGATGATGTTTAGTGTGATGCAACTTGATGAAAGTAAGATTGAAGCTGAAGAATAGGAGAAAAGTGTGGCATTGTCATTTAAACAAGTGAATGCTTGCTCCGGAATGGCTAAGGTACTCTATGGCTTTCTGCCTGGGTCTGGCTCTAGGTCGTGGAAGGGATATGTAACTTTTCAAACCGTTGCCGAAGAGGTTGGAGTCGGTGAATACTGGCCCGGCGGTAGCAAAGAACCCGCAATCGCAACGCTATTAGAAAAAACGCTTGAGCACAAACCGCGACTGTTCGAGTCATTGATAACTAGCATTGTACGTGCTGGCATCAAATACAGAACTAAAGGCGAGAATCCAAATCCTGTTTCTGTGGAAGAAATTAAAGAACTGAACGGATTAATACTGGAAGCTGGATTCAAAATTCCTTATTTGTGGGATCAAGATTTCCTCAACTCCCTCAAGGTTGGCGCCTCTGATCGCGCCGCTGAATTGGTAGAGCAAGAATTGTCCAGCGAAAAGATTCAGCAAGAACAAAAATCTCAAAAGGCAAAAACCTTGGAAGAGCTTAAAAACACGTTTTATCAACTGGCTGAACAGGAAGACAGGCAAGCGGCAGGTCTTGAGCTTGAAAAAGTCCTAAACGGCCTATTCGAACTTTCAGGACTAGCGCCGCGAGAGCCATTTCGTATAGTTGGCGAACAGATCGACGGTTCATTTGAATTGGACAATGAAATCTACCTTGTCGAAGCGAAATGGGAAGCCAATCCGCTTTCTGAAAGGCCTCTACTGGAATTTAGAGGGAAGGTGGAAGGAAAGTCATCTATTACAAGAGGCATGTTCATTACACTAAACGGTTGCACAAGTCCTGCTCTTGATGCCATTACCCGTGGAAAGCAGCCTAATTTTTTTCTTGTTGATGGAGTTGATTTAGTTGACGTTTTACAAGGCGGACATTCTCTCAATGAACTTCTAAGAGCTAAGGTCAGATACCTTGCAGAAGAAGGAAAAATGTTTCTATCAGTAAAAGAGATGACTGATTGAATGGAATAAGGCATATATGATCCCCAAGGAATGCAAAAGACTGATCGAGGTTGATTTCCCGATTGCCGAGGTGAGTAGGCACGCGGCGAGGGAGAAGAGCATTCGGCATGGGCATCCGTCTACGTTGCATTTGTGGTGGGCGAGGAGGCCGCTGGCGGCTTGTAGGGCTGTGCTCATGGGATTGCTGTTGCCCGACCCTTGCGATGAGGAGTGCCCCAAGGAGTTTAAGGAGGGCGCGAGAAAGGCGCTCCTGGCCCTGCCCGCCGGTCCGTCCTCATGGATCAAAGATATAAAGAAGGATGAGGGCCTTAGAAAAATCCTCCTCAAGTTCATCGGCGATTTTGCCAACTGGGATCGCTCCTCGGACCCAGACTATCTCGCCACCGCACGCGGTTTAGTAAAGTCCGCACACCCAGAGGAGACGCCTCTGGTGGTTGATCCTTTTGCGGGTGGTGGCTCGATCCCCCTGGAGGCCCTGCGCCTGGGATGCGATGCCTTTGCCTCGGACCTGAACCCCGTGGCCTGCCTCATTCTGAAGGTCATGCTTGAGGACATACCCCGCCACGGCCTGGAGCTTGCCGACGAGCTAAGGAAAGTCGGCAAGAAGATCAAAGAAAAGGCCGAAAAGGAACTAAAGGAGTTCTACCCGAATGACCCAGACGGATCAAAGCCCATCGCCTACCTCTGGGCCAGGACCGTGAAGTGCGAGGCCCCTAACTGCGGAGCCGAGATTCCCCTCATGCGTTCCTTCTGGCTCTGCAAGAAGGCAAAAAGAAAACGCGCGCTGAAATACAAGGTCGTGAGACCCAAAAAAGGGCCGCCCGGGATCGAGTTCGAGATATTCGAGCCTGGAAGTGATGACGAGGTACCACCGGGCACGGTGAGCAGAGCCAAAGCAAAGTGCCTGGCCTGCGGGTCCGTGCTTCCGCCTGACCGGGTGCGCGCGCAACTCTCGGAACAGCGGGGAGGAGCGGACGCAATTTTTAACGGCAAGGGAGAGCGCACCGGAGGAGCAAAGCTCCTGGCAGTGGTGACCCTTAAGCACGGAGAGAAAGGGCGACACTACCGCTTGCCGGAGGACCGGGATTACAAGGCAGTATGGAAAGCACAAAAACGCCTTCAAGCCATCCTCCATGAATGGAAAAAGGGCGGCAAGAAGGGCCTCTGTCCTGTGCCGGATGAGACTATTGCTATGAACGAAATTAGAAGGGTCTCCGTGCCGCTCTATGGAGCAACTACTTGGGGCGACATCTTTACCAAACGTCAGAACCAGACTCTTTACAGGTACTCAACAATAATACGAGATATTAATACTACAGAATCTTGTTCTCGACTTTGCTCTCTCGCACTGGACAGACTGCTTATATTGCTCAGCGCCCACTGCCGATGGAAATCCACAGGCGAATCGTTGATCGATATGTTCGGGCGGCACGCAATCGGCATGGTTTGGGATTTCGCAGAATCAACCCCCGGATTTGGAAACGAGAATACGTTCTCGACCTGGATAGATAAATTTGCATCGTTGGTGGAGTTCTCTGCCCCACAGAGACTTAAGCAAGGACAGATTCAACAATCGGACGCAACGCAGAGCTATTTGCCAGATGAATCTTGCCACGTCTGGTTTACCGATCCACCGTACTACGATTCAATTCCTTATGCTCATTTGTCCGATTGTTTCTATGTGTGGCTGAAGCGTTCTCTTCCTCAAACTGGAAGTTCTGTTGGTTTTACGGAGTCCTTAAGTCCCAAAGAGGGTGAATGCGTTGTTGATCGTCCACACCGACTTAGTAACTCTAATAAAGATGAGGACTATTTTGAACGAAAGATAGCCGAAGCAGCGAATGTCGGACGAAGAGTTCTTACACCAGCTGGTTGGGCATCCATAGTCTTCGCTCATAAAACAACCGAAGGCTGGGAGGCCCTCCTTTCCGGCATCATTCTAAGCGGCTGGTGTATCACAGCATCTTGGCCGATTGCCACTGAACTTTCAACTAGACTAAATGCACGCGATACCGCTTCCCTTGCCACCAGCGTCCACCTCGTGTGCCGTCCCCGTCCCGAGGATGCAGGGATTGGTGATTGGGGTGAAGTGCTCCGGGAGCTTACGCCCACGGTGCGGGAGTGGATGGAGCGGCTCCAGTCCGAAGGGATCAGGGGCGCAGACCTGGTATTCGCGTGCATCGGCCCGGCGCTGGAGATTTACTCCCGCTATGAGCGGGTCGAGACCGCCGAGGGCAAGAAGGTCGAGCTTGCCGAGTACTTAATAAAGGTGTGGGAGGTGGTAGGCCGGATCGCTCTAGAGCAGGTTCTGGGCGCGGCCGAGGGCAAGGCCACCAATACCGCGGCCGGAGCCTTGGAGGAGGACGCTCGCCTCACCGCCTTGTTCCTCTGGACCCTCCAGGATACGGAAGGCCGAGACAATGACAAGCCCGCAAAGCCTTCAGGAGACGAAGAGGCCGAGGAGGATATGGAAGACGAGGAAGAAGAAGCCCCAAAGAAAAAGAAACCTGGTGGCTATGCCTTGATCTTTGACGTGGTGCGGAGGTTCGCCCAGCCGCTCGGCATCCACCTCCCGGAGTGGGAGGAGCGGATTATCAAGACCGAGAAGGGCGTGGTGAGGCTCCTCCCGGTCAAAGACCGGGCCAAAATACTATTCGGCAAGGAAGGAGCTAAGGCCGTGGCCTCCCGGCTTGAGGAGGACCGGACCGGCACCCACCAGCTCGATCTCTTCCCGGACGAGCCCATCGCACCCAAGGTCAAAGGGCGGGGCAAAAGAAAGCGTTCCGACCAGGCCCTCTCCGAGGAAGACATCAAGCGAAGCCGAGCCGCCACCACCCTCGACCGTATCCACGCGGCCATGCTTCTCCAATCCTCCGGCCAGACCAACGCCCTTCGCGCCCACCTCAAGGCCGAAATAGACCGAGGCCCCGACTTCCTTCGCCTCGCAAACGCTCTCACGGCCCTCTACCCAAAGGAGAGCGAGGAGAAGAGGCTCCTCGATGCAAT
>CAZTIX010000088.1:0-4272 GCA_964613935.1 uncultured archaeon | reverse complement strand
TTTGGCTAAGAAATAGGCCACCAGTCACAGACTGGTGGAAAATGTTGGCTTTTTATGCTTTAAAGTAAGAAAATAAGACGATTTCTAAGATGGACAAGGAACTGACGACCCTTTCATCCAAGGGGCAGCTCGTCATACCGAAGGTTTTCCGGCAGAAGCTGAAGCTCGAGGAGGGCGACTTCATGGGGATGGCGCTGGTGGACGACGTAATCGCCGTCAAGAAGGTAGAGGTGCCCAAAGAGAAGGTGGAGAAGAAGGTCAGGGAAGCCCGCAGGGACAGGGAGTTTACATTCGAGGAGCTTCTATATCCAAAGAAGGAATGAACCGCCCGAAAGGCCGGGCCCGAAAGGCGCCGAGGAGGCCCCCTGAAAGGCAGCCCGGAGAAGGTTCTGAGAGGCCGTGCAGCTTCGAGGTCACGCAGCAATGGACCTACATGGACCGAAGCCCGTACGGCTGGACACATGTCAATAACCGCATGATCCCCCTCGTGCTTCCGGACAACCACCTCATACTCCGCGACCGCGAGGGAACGCCCCGGTTCGCTCTGCGGTATGAGCGGGCATTCGGAGGAGGGCTTAGGGTAAGGTCCATACAGAGGGAGCGGACCCGGTACAAAGGAGCGCCCCCGAACCATTTGTGGTCCAGAGAAAAGGAGAACGAGGCCGCGAAGCGGCTGAAGGAGCAATTGGGAACGCACCCGGCGGAGGCCCTCCTCGCCGAGTTCATCTCCCGGCACAGGGACGAGATAGCCGAGAGGATTGGGCGCGGCAAGCCCGGACTGACACTTTCGCTGGAGGGGGAAACACTTGGCCATATGAGTTTATACAAGCCTCTCATAGGGCGGTTCTTCCACAGGAAGCCGGCAAAGTCCGAAAGGGACCGGCAGGTTTTCCACCTGAACCCCCAGCGAAAGAGAGTAAGGGAGATTCTGGGGATTTAAGAGTCCCGCTGCGCAAATAATCATGATGAAGAAGAACAAGGGCGGAGGGGCGCCCAAGAGGATTCTGGCCGACACCTCCGTGATAATCGACGGCAGGATATCGGAGAAATACGCAGACGGCAAGACCGAGGTGCTCATACCGAGGGTGGTGGTGCAGGAGCTGGAGCACCAGGCCAACGTGGGCAAGAGCGTCGGCGACGAGGGGCTGGACGAGCTGGCCCGCCTGCAGGAGCTGCACAAAAATAAGAAAATCTTACTGAACTTCGTGGGAGAGTCTCTGAGCGATTCAGACATCAAAAAAGCCCATCTGGGACGCATCGACGAGATAATACGCGACCTTGCGGACAAGAACGATGCCACGTTGGTGACCTCGGACAAGACCCAGGCCAGCGTGGCCAGGGTCTACGACATCCCCTGCGTCTATTACGAGCCGGTGGTGGCCGAGGAGAAAGAGGAGCTCATCATAGATGAATACTTCGACGAGCACACCATGTCCGTCCACCTGAAGGAGGGCGTGGAGCCCTACGCAAAGAAGGGCAAGCCGGGGAAATGGAAGATCGTCAAGGCCGGGCGGAAGCCCATGGACGAGGAGGCGATGAGGGGGATTGTCGACGAGCTCATAGAGGAGTCTCAGAGGAAGCGCGGACTCATCGAGATAGACCGCAAGGGATGCACGGTAATCCAGCTGGACGCATACCGGATAGTCATAAGCAGGCCTCCCTTCTCGGAGGCGACCGAGATAACTGCGGTCAGGCCGATAAAGAGCCTGGAGCTCAAGGATTACGAGATGCCGGAACGCCTGAGGAAGCGGCTGGAGAGCAAGGCCGAAGGGATGCTCATAGTGGGACCGCCCGGGGCCGGAAAATCGACCTTTGCCCAGGCGCTGGCCGAGTTCTACGCGGGGCTGGGCAAAACGGTCAAGACCATGGAGCACCCCCGGGACCTCCAGGTCTCGAATGGCATAACCCAATACGGCCCGCTGGACGGCTCGATGAAGAACACCGGCGACATACTTTTGCTGGTCAGGCCGGACTACACAATCTACGACGAGGTGCGCAAAGGGCCCGACTTCCTCATCTTCGAGGACCTCAGGCTGGCCGGAGTCGGCATGGTGGGCGTGACGCACGCGGCCGCTCCCATCGACGCCATACAGCGATTCGTGGGCAGAGTCGAGCTCGGGGTGATACCGCAGGTCGTGGACACGCTGCTGTTCATAAAAGGCGGGGGGATAAGCACGGTCTACACCCTCAACATGAACGTGCGGACCCCCACCGGCATGACCGAGCAGGACCTCGCCAGGCCTGTGGTGGAGGTCAAGAACTTCGACACCGGCGAGCTTGAATATGAGATATACACCTACGGCGAGGAGGTCGTGGTGATACCGGTGAAGGACGTCGCCGCAAAGCAGAAGAAGGAGTTCGACCAAATAAGCGACGAGCTTCATGACAAGATAAAGAGATACGCCCCCGAGGCGGAGATAGAGAACGTCGGGAAGAATGTAAACGTTTTTGTGCCTCAGAAGCAGATGAAGAAGATAATAGGGAGGGGCGGCCAGACGGTCACCGGCATAGAGAGGGAATTCGGAGTCAGCATAAACGTGATGCCGGCCGGCGGCAAGGGAGAAGAGGTGGTCGCGCACCGCCTGGGCAAGAACATCTCGCTGGACTTGGGCAGGAACAACGCCGGCCAGTACATGAAGATATTCGCCGACGGAGATTACCTGTTCACCGCAGTCGTCAACAAGAGGGGGAACATAACCCTCAAGAGGAAGAGCAAGAACGGCAAGAAACTCAGCAAGGCACTGAACTCGAACAAGAGGCTGAGTTACAAGCCGGCGCTCTAGAGAAGGGTGACTCCGGTAACCTCGACGCTTTCAACCCCGTCGATGGCGCGCATCTTCTCCTCCAGCTCGTCCGTTCCGCCCTCGGAATCCGGGCGCACGAATTGGACATCCAGAGCGCTCAGGCCGAAGGCCACCGGCTTCTTTTCAACAGAATGAGGATTGAGTTTCTCCACCTCGGATTTGATTTTGTCCAGGTCGACGTCGGTTCCAGACGGCATAAGCCTGATTGTTGAGAGAACGTCGCCCATTTTAAGGTCCCTCGAATCCGCAGCTGGGGCACTTGTAGCTGTTGTTCACCAGCCTGCAGTGCTTGCACCGCATTATCGTCTCCCCGCACTGGGGGCAGGGGAACTCCACTATCACAGTGGATTTCGCTCCGCAGGTCATGCAGGTCTTGGTTTTTTCGGCCATTCTAGCGTCTTGTTTTATTTTTGTTCAATAAAAATCAAAACTGATGGTTTCGATTTAAGCTTCTTGCCCGAGTAGGGTAGCCAGGAAATCCTTACAGGTTGCGGACCTGTCGACCCGGGTTCGAATCCCGGCTCGGGCATTTCCTAATGCTTAGCTTGGGCTCATGCCCGAGCTACTGGCAAGGTCGTATGCCGAGGGATGTGTCCACCTTGCCATCCCGGCTCGGGCAGTTAAGTACACTGCAACTCTATTGCGCACGCTGTTTGATGTAGTGTAACCCGTCCGTGAGCCGGGCCAGAGATTGTAGTGTAACCGACAACAACGATTCGGGCTAGCGGGGGGGGCAGAGCTTTGTAATTCCGTCCAAGCATTGAGAAAAGCGAGCCCCGACAAGCTTCTTGAAAGACTATCACTGACAAGAAAACTTTTATTTTCTCTTGTCCTATATTATGGGTGGTTGAAATGACCCTTTTCGACGAGATACAGCACATGGTTGACGAATCTTTGGCAAGACCGCACTTCGGGCAGGGCTCCCTAAGAGCGTACTCGGACATAACGACGACAGATGATGAGGTCGTCCTCACCGTAGAGCTCCCCGGAGTCGATAAGAAGGACATAAACATAGACGCGACGGAGGAGAGCATCAGCGTGTCGGTCGAAACGGAAAAGAAGGATGAGGTCAGCAAGGAGGGCTACTACAAGGCCGGCTCCAGATACTTCCAGTTCGACTCGACCTACAGCATGCCGGTGGCGATAGACCCCAATAGCGTAAGAGCCTCTTACACGAATGGCGTCCTCGAGATCAAGGCCAAGAAGGCCAGGCCGGAGAAGAAGGGCGTGAATGTGGAGGTGAAATAAGCCTCCACTTATTCTTCTTATTCTTTAGGCGCACGAAGCCTTGCCCAGCTCGCACAGCCTGTCTTTCAGGGGCGTGGTCTTCTCCCACTTGTGCTCGAACAGATGCCCGAGGGCCTTTATGAAATAGGGGCTGTCCACCAGCAGGCCCATCTCATTATGGTGGCTGATTCCGTCCTCGTCGGAATGCAGGATTATGAGTCCCTTCCGGTCGTCGGTCAGG
>CAZTIX010000087.1:0-4336 GCA_964613935.1 uncultured archaeon | reverse complement strand
GTCTGATGAAAGTCAAATACAAGAAGAAGGGCAAGCAGAAGGCGGAGTTCGCGGTTAGCGGCATAGACTTCGCCTGGGCGAACGCCATAAGGCGCGCGATAATGACCTACGTGCCCTGCATGGCCGTGGAGCGAATAACCGTCTACGAGAACACCTCCCCGCTGTACGAGGAGATGCTCGCCCACCGCATAGGACTGGTGCCGCTCACCACCGACCTCAAGACCTACAACATGAGGAGCGAGTGCAAATGCGGCGGCAAGGGTTGCGCCCGCTGCGAGGCCGCTCTGCTGCTGGAGAAGGCGGGGCCGGGAACAATCCGCAGCGGCGACCTCAAGCCGCGGGACCCCAAGGTCAAGCCGGTCCACGACAGCATCCCGCTTGTCAAGCTCAGGGACAGCCAGAAGCTCAAGATGGAGATGGTGGCCAGGATGGGGACCGCCGCCGAGCACGCCAAGTACCAGTGCTCAATTTGCTCTTACAGTCAGCTAGGCGACGGCAAGTTCGAGTTCTTCGCGGAGTCGTACAACAACCTCCCGGTCGAAAAGATCATGGACGAGGCTCTGGACAGGCTCGAGAAGAACGTGGCCGAGCTGGAGGACGCCTTCGCGGGCAAGAAGACTTCGGGCAAGAAGACTTCCAAGAAGGGCTCAAAGAAGAGTTCCAAGAAACCCAAGAAGGCGACAAAGAAGAAGGCAACGAGTGTGAAGAAGGCCAAGAAGTGACAGGCCGACCGTAAACGTCAGCCGGAAACGGCAAACCGATTTGCGGGGGTGCCGGAGTCTGGTCAAACGGGCACGGTTGAGGATTGCGCCGGCGCGCAACCTTTGCTCGCTGCGCAAGCAAACGCCGTGTGGCTTAGGCCTGCGCGAGTTCGAATCTCGTCCCCCGCATTCGCAATAATAAGCGCGCGAGTTCGACCGCAAGTGTGCGTCAGCACCTTGCGGGTCGCTTCACCCTTGGTGAAGCGCAGAATCTCGTCCCCCGCATTCACGCTAAAGGCGCGCTGGCCGGAGGGTCCGCCCCGCGGACAGGGCCGGCGCGAGAGCGAGCAAGGCAAGAATCAGAAATGGAAGGAAAAGCGTATGAGGACCCCAATCGGCTGGGCCTCATAGAGCACCTCAAGAAGGAGGGAAGCAGGCAGCCCATCTGGGCTCGCCTGGCTGAGGAGCTGGGCAGGAGCAGGAAGAACCGGGCCCAGGTCAACCTGGACAGGATAAACCGCTTCACCAAAGCCAAGGACACCGTCGCGGTGGCGGGAAAGGTCCTGGGCAGCGGGGAGCTGGACCATCAGGTCACCATAGCCTGCTTCAAGACCTCCGCATCGGCCAGGAAGAAGGTGGAGAGGGCCAAGGGCAGCATAATATCCCTGAGGGAGCTGGTTGGAAAGAACCCCAAGGGCACAAAAGTCAAGATAATAAGATGACCGAGACATCGATTATGGACGCCGAAGGCTGCACCGTGGGCAGGCTTGCCGCCAGCGCGGCCAAGAGGGCCCTGGAGGGGGAGCGGGTGATAATCCTCAATGCGGAGAAGGCAGTCATCTCCGGCAGGAAGGACGAGGTCTTCAAGGAGTACAAGAACAGGTACAAGGCCAAGAGCAAGACCAATCCCCGGCGCTACGGGCCGAAGAGGCCCAAAAGGCCGGACCGCTTCCTGAGGCGCATCGTAAGAGGGATGCTGCCCTGGAAGAAACCGAGGGGCCGGGAGGCCCTGAAAAGGGTCATGGTTTATATGGGCAGACCTGAAAAGGAGATAAAGAAAAGACAGGGGGTGGACCTCTCCAAGGCCAAGAAGGAGGACGTCTCCGAATTCAAGAGGCATTATGATTACTTCGTCACGGTCGGAGAGCTGTGCGAATACCTGGGATAACAAAATGAGCAAAGGCAAGAAATCCAAGACCATTCATGAAGCGGGGAAGAGGAAAAGGGCCTGCGCCCAGACGACCGTAACCGAAGGCGGGGGCGATATAAGGATAAACTCCGTCCCGCTCGGCATCTACGGCGACGACCTGGCCAGGATGAGAGTAAGGGAACCACTTAAGGTGGCCGGCGGACTGGTCGACGCGGACAAGCTGAGCATAAGGGTCAAGGTCGCCGGGGGCGGCTTCAGCGGGCAGACCGACGCCATAAGGACCAGCATGGCCAGGGCGCTCATAACCTACGCCAAGAAATCCAACAAGGACGAGGAGCTCCGGGAGAGGCTGATAGACTACGACCGCTCCCTGGTGAGCGGAGACCCCCGGAGAACGGAGCCTCACAAGCCGTCCAAGAGCTCCAAGGGGCCGAGGGCCAAGAGGCAGAAGTCATACAGATAAAAAGCGAGACTGAAAGATGATAATACCAGTGAGATGCTTCACCTGCGGAAAGCCCATAGGGCAGATGTGGGGGGAGTATTGCAAGAAAGTGGAGAAGGGCGAGGACCCCGGGAAGGTAATGGACTCCCTGGGGCTGGAGAGGTACTGCTGCCGGCGAATGATGCTGACCCACGCAGACCTCATCGACGACCTCCTGCTCTACACCAGGTGATTCGGCAATCGAATCCCCGCGGGGCCCGAAATCGGGCCCGCACCGCGGCGGCCCCCGGGCTGCCGAGCGATGCGGCCGCGGGACAGTCGCAGGACCGGGGACGGGAAACCGGAAACGGAAAACACGGGACTCGCCCTAGCGGGCCTGTGCGCAACTTGCCGAAGGCAAGCTCGCGCCGAAAACGGCTTCGGGACCGTAGGGTAGCCAGGTTTATCCTCTCGGCTCGGGGAGCCGGTGACCGGAGTTCAAATCTCCGCGGTCCCACCATCACCATAACAAGAGCATCGCAGACAAAATGGAAGAACTCAACAAATACGAGAAGACCAGAATCCTCGGGGCCAGGGCGCTTCAGATAGCGCTGGGCGCGCCGGTGCTGACGGACGTTCCCAAGGGCGTCTCCGAGCCGATGGCCATTTCGCGCCTGGAGCTCGAGAAGGACGCCATACCGATAACGGTAAAGAGAGAGTAAGATGGCGGAAGACAAGAAGGGCAAGGATTCGAAGGAAGAGGAAGAAGACTCTAAGGAGATGGAGGTCGAGGAGGAGATAAAGCTGGCCGACAAGACGCCCCCCCAGGAGGCAAAATCTCTGGAGAAGATGGCCGAGGAGAAGGGCGAGGGCTCCCCGAAGGGGGGCAAGGAGGAGGGGCCCTCAGAGGAAGAGGCCGAAGAGCCGGAGGAAGAGGAGTCGGAATTCGAGCAGGAGTCCAAGGAGTACATATCCGCCACCGAAGGCAGAGAACTGCTGACCGAGCCGGAGAGCTACCTCAAGAACGGGACCCACATCGGCCTAACCTACCGGACGGGAGACATGGGCAAGTTCATCTACAAGGTCAGGAGTGACCGCCTGAGCATCTTCAGTCTCAATTCCATAGACGAGCGCATACGGCTGGCGGCCAAGATGCTGGCACAATACGAGAAGGACGACGTGCTGGTGGTTGGCTCCAGGGCTTACGCCCGCAGGCCGGTCCGGAAGTTCGCCGAGAACACCGGGGTCAAATACGTCTCGGGCCGCTTCAGTCCCGGCTCCTTCACAAATCCCCAGGAAAAGAACTTCAGAGAGCCGAAGGTGGTTCTGGTGGCAGACCCGATAGCCGACAAGCAGGCGGTCAGGGAGGCGGCCAAGGTGGGGCTGCCCGTCATAGGGGTTTGCGACTCCAACGCGCTTACGCGCAACATAGATTTGATTATTCCGCTCAACAACAAGGGCAAGCAGTCCATAGCCCTGTTCTTCTGGCTCCTGACCAAGCAGTACCTGGTCGAGAAGGGCGAGATGAAGGTGAGCGGCGAGCTGGAGGAGGGCCTGGAAGACTACATCTCCCAGATACAGCCGACCAAGCGCATCCAGGCGCTCATAAAATCAAAGAAGAAGGAAAGGTTCAAAGGATGAAAGTGAGAAGCCCCGCCGTGGCCGGGGCATTCTACCCGCTCTCGAAAGAGGACCTCGTCGGGCAGCTCCGGGAGCTCTTCTCCTACTGGGATATAAACCTGGACTCCCTGGCCGGCCGCAAGGCGGCGGATTCCCTGGGGGCGGTCGTCCCCCATGCGGGATACGCCTACTCCGGATACGTTGCGGCGCGGGTGTTCGCGGACGCCCCGAAGGCCAAGACCGTGATAATCATGGGCCCGAACCACTCGGGCCTGGGACCGGACATGTCAGTCTCCTCCGACGACGCATGGAAGACGCCCCTGGGAACAGTCGAGGTGGACGGAAAACTGGCCGGCCGGATAGCGGAGAACTCGCATGCCGAGCTGGACGATGCGGCGCATCTGAGGGAGCACTCCGTCGAGGTGCAGCTGCCCTTCCTGCAGT
>CAZTIX010000086.1:0-4469 GCA_964613935.1 uncultured archaeon | reverse complement strand
TGACCCGGAGAGCGCGCGGCCCGAGTGGTTCGTGCTGCAGGTCCTCCCGGTGGCGCCGGTGACGGTCAGGCCGGTCATAACCCTGGAGAGCGGAGACCGCAGCGAGGACGACCTTACCCACAAGCTCGGGGACATAGTCAGGATAAACCAGCGCCTCTACGAGAACATAGAGGGAGGAGCGCCGCAGTTGTCCATCGAGGACACCTGGGACCTGCTCCAGTATCACATAGCCACCTACTTCGACAACGAGATAACTGGCATACCTCCCGCCAGGCACAGGAGCGGCAGGCCCCTGAAGACCCTGACCCAGAGGCTCAAGGGCAAGGAGGGGCGCTTCAGGCACAACCTCTCCGGAAAGAGGGTCAACTTCTCGGCCAGGACTCCGATATCGCCCGACCCCAATCTCAGCCTGAACGAGGTGGGGATTCCCCATGCCATAGCGGAGGAGCTGACCGTGCCGGAGAGAGTGACCAAGTTCAACAGGGAGGAGCTGGAGAAGCTCATCAAGAACAGCCCCGACTACCCCTGCGTCAAGTATGTCTTCAAGGGAGGCAGCCGCAGACTCAGGGTCATGGACGAGAACATAGAGCTCATCCTGGAGGGCCTGGAGGAAGGGGACCTCGTCGAGCGGCAGCTGATGGACGGGGACTTCGTCATATTCAACAGGCAGCCTTCCCTGCACCGAATGTCCATGATGGGACATCGAGCCAAGATACTGCCCTACCGTACCTTCAGGATAAACACCACCGTAACCACCCCATACAACGCCGACTTCGACGGCGACGAGATGAACCTCCACGTGCCCCAGAACCTCGAGGCGGCCGCGGAGGTCTCGGAGCTGATGGATGCCAAGAACTCGATACTTTCCACCAGGTACGGAGGGCCGATAATCGGGGGCAAGCACGACCACGTCAGCGGCATGTTCCTGCTGACCCGAGACGGCGTCAAGCTGACCCGCCAGGAGGCCATCATGCTGATAGGCCAGGCCAAGCTGGAGGAGTACGCGGACCGGCTCGACTGGAAGAAAAAGAGCTTCACCGGCAAGGAGTTCTTCTCCATACTCCTGCCCCCCGATTTGAACGTCAACTACCGCAACAAGCTCAAGAAATACCTGAGCATAATTCCCGAGAAGGAGAAGAAGCTCAGGAAGGCGATAGAGAAGCAGGCCCTGGTCAGGATAAAGGACGGCAAGCTGGTCGGCGGCGTGGTGGACGCGGAGGGAGTCTCCGGCGTTCTGCTGCACAGGGTCGTGGCCAACTACGGCAACGAGGTCGGGCGGAAGTTCATAGACAACACCGCCCGCCTGGGCGCCTCGGCAATAACCTTCTTCGGCTTCACCTCCTCGATAGCGGATTCTGACCTCCCCGAGCCGGCCCTGAAGGAAGTGGCGGCCAACCTGGACGAGGCGGTCAAGGAGACCGGGAAGCTCATCGAGAAGTTCAACAAGAAGAAGCTGGAGTCGATACCCGGCAAGACGGCCGCCGAGAGCCTCGAGAACTACATAATGGGAATACTCGGCGAGAGCAGGGACAAGAGCGGCGAGATAGCCGGGAAGTATCTGGGCCTGGACAACCACGCCGTGGTCATGGCTCGCTCCGGCGCGCGCGGCTCTATGCTCAATCTGACCCAAATCTGCGGCTCGGTCGGCCAGCAGGCGGTCAGGGGCGAGAGGATAAACCGGGGCTTCATAGACAGGACCACCTCCCATTTCGAGAAGGGCGAGCTTTCGCCCGAATCCAAGGGCTTCGTGAGGAGCTCCTTCAAGTCCGGGCTCTCGCCCACGGAATACTTCTTCCACTCCATGGGGGGCCGGGAGGGACTGGTCGACACGGCCATAAGGACGGCCCGGAGCGGATACCTCCAGCGCAGGCTGATAAACGCCCTGCAGGACCTCATAGTCCACGAGAACCTCACGGTCAAGGACTCCGGGGGGACCATAGTCCAGTTCAAGTACGGAGAGGACGGCACCGACGTCTCCCGGACATACGACGGCGACGTCCCCATACTGGAGGAGGAGGTCTCCGAGGGCAAGGCCATAGAGCACGAGAAGCAGGAGGAGTTCGACGACGAGGTCGGCATGATAGACTACGAGGAGTTCAGCGAATAATGAATAAGAAGGCCATCGAAAAGGAATTGAAGGATGCCGCGGACATACTCCCTCCGATGCTGCTTCAGCGCCTGAAGGACGCGGCGCCCAAGGCCAAGAGCGCCAAGGAGGTCAGGTCCATGGCGGATTACGCCGTCAAGGTGTATAAGGAATGCAGGGTGGCTCCCGGCGAGGCCGTGGGGACCATCGCGGCCCAGAGCATCGGCGAGCCGGGAACCCAGATGACCATGAGGACCTTCCACTACGCGGGCGTAGCCGAGGTTGCCGTGCCGCAGGGCCTTCCCCGTCTCATCGAGGTCGTGGACGCCAAGAAGGAGCCGTCCAGCCCCATCATGAGGATACCCCTGGACCGGGAGAAGGTCAAGACCCTCAAGGACGCCGAGCAGGCGGGCAAGCGCATGAGGGAGGTCGTCGTGTCGGACGTGGCCACCCTGAGGAACGACATCAGCGAGATGGTCGTGGTCATAGAGGTTGACGACCCCGTTTACAGGGAGGACATAGAGAAGAGCATAGTCAAGTTCGGCAAGAAAATAGGCGACTACACCAAGACCAAGACCGGATTCAAGGTGGCCTCCAAGAAGAAGAGCATAGCCGACCTGGCCAAGATAAGGAAGAAGATAGGCAAGGTAAAGCTGGCCGGGGTTAAGGGCATCAGCAGGATACTCATCAAGGAAGAGGACGGCCGGTTCGTCATCTACACGGAGGGCTCGAACATCCGCGACATCTTCAAGATGAAGATGGTGGACAAGAACAACATCTACTCCAACAACATCCGGGAGATATACGGATTCTTCGGCATAGAGGCCGCCCGCAACTCCATAGTCCAAGAGGCCAAGCAGGTCCTGGACGAGCAGAACCTCACAGTCGACATACGCCATCTGATGCTGGTCGCGGACATGATGACGCTCACCGGCGAGATAAGCGCCATAGGGCGCCACGGCATATCCGGCTCCAAGACGTCGGTGATGGCCAAGGCCGCCTTCGAGGAGACCACCAAGCACCTGCTCAACGCCTCCCTGAGGGGCGAGGAGGATTATCTCACTGGCGTTGCTGAGAGCATAATCGTGGGCAAGCCGCCTCCCGTGGGGACGGGGATAGTCCGGCTGGGCATGAGCGCGCCCGGGAAAGGGAAGCCGCCGGGCAAGAAGTCTCCGAGCGGCAAGGGCAAGTCCCCTAAGAAGTCTCCGAAGAAAAAGACAGGGAAGAAGCCCTCCAAGAAGAGCGGCGCCGGGAAGAAGGCGGGGAAGGGCTCAAAGAAGACGGCCAAGAAATCCGGCAGCAAGTCCAAGACAAAAAAAGGCGAGGCCGGGAAGAAATAGAAGTCTCGCCAGGCTCGAAAAGAGCCTTGGACGGGCCAACTCTCGCACATGCGATGCGCGCCCCCGGGGCGCGCAGACTGTGCGAGTCCGGAAGACTCGCACATGCGAGAGTTTCTCGCGCGCCGGCCTGCTTTTTAACCATATCCTGCTAATTAGCCCATGGACCTCCCGCTCGAGAAGCTCCGCCTCTCCGTCGACGAGAACAAGAAGACGGTCAGGAGGCTCAGCGACATGGCCGGGTTCTACGCCGACCAGGAAGCGGCCAGGCGAAGGGTCGGGTCCGAGGACCCGGTAATATACGAGGTCTACGCCCGCGAGAACGACAATGCCGGAGACCTCTCCTATGCGGTCACGGTCATCAATCCCGGCGACGTGGGCGGAGAGTACTTCATGACCAAGGGCCACTTTCACGACAAGCCTGCCGGCGAGATATACCTGGGCCTGGGGGGGAAGGGCCTGCTTCTAATGCAGAATACGGAAGGGAGCGTCAGGAAAGAGCCCCTGGAGCCGGGCCGGATATCCTATGTTCCGAAGGGGTGGGCGCATCGCTCTGTCAACACCGGCGATTCTCCGCTGCGCTTCCTGGCGGTCTACGCCAGCGATGCGGGTCACGACTACTCGGCGATTGAATCAGAGGGCTTCAGGGAAAGAGTAAAGAAGTCTTAACCGCACGCCGACCAGCCGCATCCCCGGCACATCTTGCACCCCTCGGCGAACTCGAGAGGGCCTCCGCATTCTGGACACGTGGTCATCGGGATGTTAATGGGGACAACTATAAAAGTATTAAAACTCGATGGTATTTCCGCGGGATTTTATTGTCTTGAAAACCATGCGTCCGGCTCAGGGCGGGCAGCTCAGCAGGGGCCTGACCTCGAACTCCCTGGCCCCCCGGCCGCCGGTGTTCAGCTTGGCCTTCTTCGGTCCAGTGACGTCGAAGCGGTAGGAGACCCTGCTCTCTAGCTTCATCGGGAGCCTCTCCCCGATGGAGAAGAGGGCCCCTTGATGATTGGCTATTATCTTGTCGACTATCTCCTCCTGCATCA
>CAZTIX010000085.1:0-4534 GCA_964613935.1 uncultured archaeon | reverse complement strand
GACCGTCAGGGTCCCGTCGTCCTTCTTTATCTCGACGTGCTTGGCCTTGAAGTACCTGCGGTTCTCCTTGCCGCCTTCCCCTTTTACCGTGACCTGCCTGCCGCTCACTTCGACCTGCACGTCGCCCGGTATCTCGTATTGCATTGAAAACATCAGTAAACGTAGGCTATGAGCCTCCCTCCCAGACCTTTTTTCTTTGAATCCTGATGGGTCATCAGGCCGGATGAGGTCGAGATGAGCAGGGTCCCGAAACCCGCGGCCGGCAGATATCTCTGCTCCCAGTACTCGTAGTCCTCCTTCTTGACGGAGAATCGCGGCTTCACGACGCCGCACTTGTTGATGCTGTGGGCGAGCGTCACCTTGAACTTGCCGCCCCGGTGGTCGTCTATGTACTCGAATTCTCCGATGTAGCCGGCGTCCTGCATCAGCTTCAGAACCGACTTCAGGAGCTTGGAGGTCGGACCCAGCACTACCTCTCTCTTGCCCACGGCTTCTGCGTTCTTTATCGCAACCAGCGCATCGTTCAGTACGTCCCTTTTCATTCTCACTTGTATTTCTCGAATCCGAGATTGCGGGCAACCTCCCTGAAGCACTGCCTGCAGACGGACAGATTGTATTTGTTGATAAGGGCCTGTTTCCTGCCGCATATCCTGCACTCTTCTTCCTTCGCCTTATTCATTTTCGACAGTAGCCTTGAATTCCTCTTTTATGAAGCTGATGGCGTCCTCCTTGGTTATCATGTGGGCCTTCCCTATCCCGGACTTCCTTATCTTCCTCTTCTTTATCCTGAAGCCCGGCCGCTCGAGAGTGACGGACACCTGAAGGCCCATCGTCCCGATGGACGGGTCGTACTTCATGTTTTGATAGAAGACGTACTGCTCTATCCCGAAGGACAGGTTGCCGGCGTCGTCGAAGTTGCTCTCTTTCAGGGTGTTCTCGGACGCGGCGAGGGAGCGCTCGAGGAAATCGCGGGCCTCCTTCCCCCTCAGGGTGACCTTGGCTCCTATGGGAAGGCCCTGCCTGAGTCCCCAGGCAGGTATCTTGTGCTTGGAATAGGTCTTGACGGGCTTCCTGCCGGTAAGCTTCTCCAATAGCTTGAGAGCCGGCTCCATGCCCTCTCCGCCGGAGCCCACCCCCATGTTGGCCACTACCTTGGAGACGTGCGGCTTCCTCATGTCCTTCTTAGCTGTCTTTTTCTCCGCCATCCTATATCATCGGCTCCTTGTCTCCGACCACGAAGATGTAGTCGGTGTTGGTCACCACCTTCTCCCCGTCGCAATCGAGGGTGGAGAGGCTCTTCATGTGAAGCCCGCTTTCGGTTATGTCGGTTATCCTGCCTATCTTGCCGGCGTGGCGGCCCTTCGCCACCAGGGCGGCCTTGCCCTTGGCCCTCTCGATGAAGTCCCGTATCTTCAGCCCGGGCAGTTCCAGGACCAGCGTGCCGCCCGTCTTGTATTTCTTGGACTCTTTCACCGAAGCGGCCAGGTTCTTGCCGTCGTAGAGGTTCAACTGGAGCTTCCCCCCATTGGTCATGGTCTTGCCGGCCAGCTTGCAGAGCTTGAAGCCCGCCTGCTTCTTGCCGGCCTCCTTGGGATACAGGCGCGCGTTGCCGTCCACCAGGATTATATAGCCCTTGTCGGCCTTGGGGATGTCCACGACGTCTAGCAGGCCCACCGGGAAGTTCTCGTCCTTGACCCGCCTGCCGTCCACCAGGACCTCGTTGTTGCGCAAGAGGTATCTGGACTCCTTGCGGTTCTCGGCCAGGCCCAGGTAGGTCCTGAGCAGCACGCCCATGGGCACGGACTCGTCGATGCCGTGCGGTCCGGGGGCCGGGTTCATCACCCACTTGTCACCCTTCTTGTGAATCTTCAGCGCCTTTGGAGACGCGAGCGCTTTCATGGTCATTTCTCGGCTATCCAATCCTTTTTAGTCTTTTTGTCGATTCCCTTCTCCGAGACCGGAGTCTTCTTCTTTTTCTCTTCTTTCTCTTTTTTCTTGCCGCCCCCGGACTTCGCGGCCTTCTTGGCGCCTTTCTCCTCGGCCTTCTTCTCCTTCTCCTCCTTTTTGGCCTTCTCGGCGGCCTTCTTCTCCGCCTCTTTCCTCTTACGCTCCTCCTCGGCCTTTTTGCGCTCCTCCGCCTTCTTCTGCGCCTCGGATTCCACGACCTTCCTGCTGACCTTCCTTTCCAGGACCCTCTGCCTTCTCTTGTCTCGCAGGTCCACGTCAATGATTGTGATGTTGGAGGGGTCCAGGGGCTTCAGGACCTCCGTGCCGTCTCTCTTCTTGGAAACGACCTTGTCCACCCGGACCTTCATGCTCTTCAAATCGATGCCCATGACCTCGCCCTCGACGCCCTTGAAGCTGCCGGTCGTCACCCTGGCCTTGTCTCCCTTTCTTACGGGGAGGCTCCGGCGGTTGAAACGCTTTCTCAGCTCCCCGCTAAGGGACGACGAGAGCTGGTCCCTCCTCTGGTGAAGGCTGAGGTTGAAAAGCCTCTTCCTCTGTTTCCTTGCTTGCGAGGTCTTGCCTTTCATCTCAAACCACTATCCTGGCATTGCTTCCTATCTTACTCCAGCGCTCCAGGACCTCCTTCGCAACTGGGCCCTTTATCTCGGTCCCCTTCGGATTGCCGTCCTCGTCGACTATGACGCAGGCGTTGTCGGCAAATCTCACCCGGGTTCCGTTCGGGCGCTTGTACTCTTTTTTCTGCCGGATTACGACCGCCCTCAGGACCTGGTGCATCATGTCCGGCTTGCCCTTCTTGGCCGAGCCTATCACCAGGTCGGACAGTCCCGCCGTGGGGAGCCTCCGCCTCTTGCCCCGGTATCCGCTCACAGACATTATCTCGAATGTCCGGGCTCCGGTGTTGTCGGCGACGTTGAGCCTGCTCCCGACCGGGAGCGTCCGGGGTATCTTGGCGGAGATTCCGAGCATCTTATTTTCCGCCCCCCTCTTTCTCTATGACTATGAAATGGACGGTCTTTGACAGCGGGCGGCATTCGGCGATCTTCACGACGTCGCCGGCCTTGGCGTTTATCTCGGGCGGGTTCCGTGCCTTTATCTTGGAGTGGCGCCTCTTCATCCTCTCGTATTTGGGAACCTTGACTATATATTCGGCCCTCACGGTGACGGTCTTCTGCATCTTGTCGCTGACCACCACGCCCTCAAGAACCGAGCCCCGAGTGCTTATGTTGCCTGCCCCCTGGGGGGATGCATCATCCTGCCTAGCCTTGTCAGCCATTTTTTCGCTTTTCTGAAGAAACGCAACAAAAGGCTCAGAACCTTATCCTCACCTTCTTCTTAATGCGTTCCTCGGGTCTGCCTAGAAGTAGCGACCCATTGACCAGCAGCTCGTCGCCGCCGTCAGTGTGGATCGAAAGAGTGACATTCTCTTTCGCAACCTTTTTTGAGCCTTTCGGCCCCTTGAGCGTGAGGGTTTCCTTAGTCTCGTCCGTTATCCTGCCGGACAACCCCTTTAGGCCCGAGTCTCTGGATTCCGCGACCTTGGCGCGGAGACCGACCAACTCGTGCCTCAGCACGTTATAGGGCGTTATCGCCATAATCACGAAGCGTCGATGGTGTTCTCCGGAAAGCCCATCTCCGCCAGGATTTTCTTGGCCCTCTGAACATGCTGGCCCTGCAGCTCTATGGCCCCGTTCTTGACGGTCCCGCCGCAGGCGAGCTTTGCCTTGAGCTTTTTCATGACCTGCTTGTGGTCGGCGTCAAGGCCCTCGATAATGGTCATCCGCTTTCCGTATCGCCTTCTCTCGGACCTTATGGTAACCCTCGCCTGCTGCTTGGAGATTTGCCCGCAAGCGCAGAGCTCTTTTGGAAGCCCGCATTTGTTGCAGATGTCAGACATTATTCGAGTGTTGTAGTTTGAGAATTATGCTATATAAATGATTTGAGGGGCCGTCGGGTCATTTGGCCGTCTTTTTGCCTGTCTTGCCCTTCTCGGCCCGCACGGTCTCCAAACGGGCGATGGTGCGTCGCATCTCCCTCATCTTGCCGGGATTCTCCGGGGCTCCTCCAGAGCGTATCTGGCTCCTCATCTTGCCCAGCTCGGTCCTCAACTCCTTGATCTTCTCCTCCAGCTGCTCCGGGCCAAGCTCCCTGATTTCCCTGATTCGCATTATCGCCATGATTATTCCTTCTCCTTCGCGGGCTTCTTTCCGGCCGCTTCCTTCCCGCCCTCGGCGGACTTCTCGGCCTTGACGGGCTTCTTTCCGGCCGCTTCCTTCGCGGGGCCCTTCTCCCCGGCTTTTTCGGCCGGCTTCGATTCCGTCTTCCCGGCGGTCCCGGCGGTCTTCTCGGCGGCGGCCTTTTTGCCGGCGGACTTCCTGGCAGTTTCTCCGGATTTTCCGGCGGACTTCTCCTTCTTCTTGCCGGCCTCTTTGCCGGGCTTCTCCTTCGCGGCCGCCTTCTTGCCGGCTTTGCTCTCGCCGCTCTTGGACGCCTTGCCGGACTTCTTCGCTGTCCCGGCCTTCTCGGCGGTCTTGGAGGGCTCTTCGCCCTCGCCGGCTTCCTCGACCGC
>CAZTIX010000084.1:0-4554 GCA_964613935.1 uncultured archaeon | reverse complement strand
GCACCGACTTCAACAAAGGCGGAGTCAAGGGGATAGGTCCGAAGAAGGGCTACAAGATAGTCAAAGAGGGGAAAGTCGATGAGTACAAAGAAGCTCTCGGCGACAAGTATGAGATGATAAAGAAGATATTCATGGAGCCCGAGACGACGGAAGACTACAAGCTCAAGTGGGAGAAGCCGGACCCGGAGAAAATCCGCAGGGTGCTGATTGACGAGCACAGCTTCTCGGAGATGCGCGTGGACAGGGGCATAAAGCGGCTGGAGGAAGCTTACACCCAGAACATCACCCAGTCGAGCTTGAGTCAGTGGATCTAGGCCTCCAGGGATAAGAGGAACGCCGTCTAGCCTACCATCTCCAGGAAAAGCTCGTGCACCCTCGTGTCGTCCGTCAGCTCCGGGTGGAAGGCCGTGGCCAGGACGCCGCCCTGCCGGGCCGCGACGATTTTTCCCTCATATTCGGCGAGCACTTCTGCGCCCTTGCCCGCTTCTTCTATGGCGGGAGCGCGGATGAAGACCGTGTGGAAGTTTTTGATGCCGCCTATGTCCAGGTCAACCGAGAAGCTCTCCCTCTGGCGGCCGAAGGCGTTGCGGTTGACCTTGGCGTCCAGCTTCCCCAAAAACTCCTGGCCGGTGCGGCCGGCGTCGCCCCTACCGCTCTTGGAGAGGAGTATCAGCCCGGCGCAGGTTCCGAAAATCGGCTTGCCGTAGGCCTTTAGCGGGCCCCAGAGCTCGGCCTCCCTGAGCAGCTTCCACACGGTCGTGCTCTCGCCGCCGCTGATTATCAGGGCGTCGGTTCTGAGCAGGTCGTCGGGGCACCTGACCAGCAGGAGTCGCCCGTCCATCCCCCGCCTGCCGAAGGCCTCCTCGGTCGCGGCTATGTGCTCTTCCAAGTTGCCCTGCATGCCCAGCACGCCGATTATCATCGGGGAATTTGCGATTAGGCAGAAAAAAGCTTCCAGGATGCTCCGGAAGGGCTAGACTCCGCGGGTCTGGAGCTTGTCCTTCTCCTCCATGCCCCTGACATCCAGGCCGGGCATCGCCTCCCCCAAGCCGGTGGATATCTTCAGCAGCTTGTCGGGCTTGTCGTAGTTGAGGACCGCCTTCACTATAGCCTTGGCCATCTTGGCGGGCTTCTTGCTCTTGAAGACGCCGCTGCCGACGAAGACTCCGTCCGCCCCCATCTGCATCATGAGAGCCGCGTCCGCGGGAGTGGCTATGCCCCCGGCGGCGAAGTTGACCACCGGCAGCCTGCCCATCTCGGCGGTCTTCCTGACTATCTCCGGGGTTACCTTGTACTCCTCGGCGGCCTGTTTCAGGCCGGCGGAGTCGTTGTTCATGAGCATGAGCTTCACATCGCCTATCCCCTTGTTTATCTTGTTCATATGGCGGACCGCCTCCACCACGTTGCCGGTGCCCGCCTCGCCCTTGGTCCTTATCATGGCCGCGCCCTCCTCTATCCTCCGGAGCGCCTCACCCAAATCACGGGCGCCGCAGACGAACGGTATGGTGAATTCCTTCTTGGTTATGTGGTGCTCGTCGTCGGCCGGGGTCAGGACCTCGCTCTCGTCCACCATGTCCACGCCCAGGGCCTGAAGTATCTGGGCCTCGGCGGCGTGGCCTATCCTCACCTTGGCCATGACAGGGATGGTCACCGCCTTCATTATCTCCTTGATCCTCCTGGGGTCGGCCATGCGGGCCACTCCGCCCTTGGCCCTTATGTCGGAGGGAACCCGCTCCAGCGCCATGACTGCCACTGCCCCCGCCTTCTCCGCCACCGTGGCCTCCTCGGCCTTGGTGACGTCCATTATGACCCCGTGCTTCACCATCTTGGCGAAGCCCTGCTTTATCTGGTCGGTCCCTTTCTTGACCATCGTAGAATGCGGCTATATTTTCTAGTCTAGCCTATAAAACTTAACGGTGAGGAATCGAAGTGATGAAAAAGGAGGATAGCGGAACCGAAAAACTCGCGCGGGAGATAATCGGGGGGATGCTGGCCGGAGAGATAAGGGACAAGGCAGACCTCGCCAGGGAGAAATCCCGGCTGGCCGGGAAGCACAAGCTCAAGAGCATGCCCCGCAACTCGGACATACTCAAATACGCGAGCGAGGGCGAGTACGGCGATGTCCTGCCCCTGCTGCAGAAGAAACCGACGCGTACGCTATCCGGGGTGGCGATAATTGCGGCGATGACAAAGCCGCACGAGTGCCCCCACGGAAAGTGCGTGTACTGTCCGGGCGGGGTGGAGGTCGAGGTGCCGCAGTCCTACACCGGGAAGGAGCCGGCGGCAAGGCGGGCGATAATGCACGGCTACGACCCCTACGGGCAGGTGCATGCTCGCCTCAAACAGTTGGATGGAATAGGCCACCCCATAGACAAGTGCGAGCTGATACTCATGGGCGGGACCCTGCCGTCGCAGCCCTACGCGTACCAGGAGTCCTTCGTCAGGGGCTGCCTCGCCGCCATGAACGACTACCCAAAGCGGAGACCGAGGACCGCAGACCGAAAACTGGAAAGCATTCAGGAGGCCAACGAGTCAGCGGATGTCAGATGCGTCGGCATGACCTTCGAGACGCGGCCGGACTACGCCTTCGGGCCGCAGGTTGACGCCATGCTGAGGCTGGGCGGCACCAAGGTGGAGCTGGGAGTCCAGACCCTCAGCGACGAGGTCTACAAAAAAGTGGACAGGGGGCACACCGTGGCGGACGTGGCGCGCGCCACCCAAATCTGCCGCGACTCGCTGCTGAAGGTGGGCTACCAGATGATGCCGGGGCTGTTCGCGGACGAGAAGCAAGACATTAAGATGTTCAGGCGGCTCTTTTCGGACGAGAGATTCAAGCCCGACTTGCTCAAGTTCTATCCGTGTCTCGTGATGGAAGGGACCAAGCTCTACGAGCTCTGGAAGAGGGGCGAGTACGAGCCCTACACCACCGAGCAGGCAACCCGCCTCATAGCGAAAATCAAGAAGGACGTGCCTCCATGGGCGCGCATAATAAGGATACAGCGCGACATACCGGTGGACCTGGTGGCTGCGGGAGTCACAAAATCCAACCTGCGGGAGTTGGTGGGGGAGGAGATGCGCGCGCACGGGTGGAAATGCCGCTGCATCAGGTGCAGGGAGATAGGGCTGCGGATGGCCAAGGACGGCGTCAAGCCGGATGCGCGCGCAATAGAGCTCAAGCGCACCGACTACGGGGCGGGCGGAGGAGAGGAGACCTTCCTGTCTTTTGAGGAGACCTCCAACGACCTGCTCGTAGGCTTCCTGCGCCTCCGGAGGCCGAGCGACGATGCGCACAGGGAAGAGCTGGCAAGCGAACCCGAAAATGGAGACCGAGGGGTAGGTACTGAAGACTGGGGACCGGGGACCGGGGACCGAAAACCGATAGCGGCGGGCATCCGCGAGCTCCACGTCTACGGCCCGATGGTGGAGATAGGCGAGAAGCCCAAGCAGAAGTGGCAGCACCGGGGCTACGGCCGGGAGCTGCTCGCCGAGGCGGAGCGGATAGCGTCGGAGGAATGGGGATTGGGCGCAATTCGTGTCATAAGCGGCATAGGCGCGCGCGGCTACTATCGGAAGTTCGGGTATGAGAGGGCCGGCGTTTATATGGGCAAGGAGATAAACTAGATATCAAGATGCCAAGACCCAGACACACCGAGACCTTAGCAAGACATTTTGGTGTTCCGGTCATAAAAGAAGGGAGAACACGGCGCATCCAACCGACAGTCCACATCAACCCGGTCAAGGACGGGACGCATGTCTGCCCGACGGAGCAGGTACACGTAGTCGAGGAACGGGGCACGACGTTCCTTAGGGAAGTTCCTGATGATGGCGGTTCAGTACTTAAGCATAAAGTGTCTCACGTGAAACCCATGGATCGAGACCAAAGGGGCCGGCCGGTGGCGAAGGTCACTATCGAGCCCTCGGCCGCCATGAAAAAATACCGTCCGGACGCGCACCCCACGGTTTTCCATGCCATAGGGCCGGCCAGAAAAGGCTAGAGGGTTACTTCTTGATTTCCATACGCCCCAAGTCCCACACCGCCACCAGTATCAAAAACGCCCCCACCATCCAGTGGTCGAAATAGGGGTCGAGCCACGAAAGGCCGACTGTGGAATAGTCGAAGTATATCCAGTGGAGGAACAGCCGCTCGATTATGAGGAAGACGCCGAGGGCCACGAGCAGCCAGTCCGCCGCGCGATAGAGGCGCTTCCTGTCCATCTCAATCTCTCCGGCTCATAAGGTCGTCGAGTCGTCGGTGGAGGTCTTCCACACTCTCTGTGTTCTCCACCACGTGGTCGGCCATCTCTCTGACTTCATCCAGCTCCCTCTCGGTGGCCGCCTTTTCCCTCTCCCTGAACTCCTCTAGCGTCAGGGACTCCTCCCCCTTCTGCGCGCGCTTCTTGACTCTCTCGTACCGGACTTCCAAGGGAGCCTCTATGAATATCAGGGCGTTGTGGGGGAAGGTGCGCAGCATCTCCACTTCGTTGACGTACCTTACCCCGTCTATGAGGCGCAGCTCCTTCTCGCCCTTCCTGATGTCGGCCTTCATGGCGTTGA
>CAZTIX010000083.1:0-4580 GCA_964613935.1 uncultured archaeon | reverse complement strand
AGAAGCCCAGCCTCTTGGCATCGGCGAGGAGCTTGGGGGTGAGCTTGCCCTTGAGTCTCTTCTCCATCCCGACTATGTTCATCAGCTTCTCCAGAAAGAACAGGTCTATCTTGCTGTGCCGGTGGACCTCCTTCGGGCTCCAGCCTTTCTTGAGCGCGTCGTAGACGTAGAACATGCGCGCATCGGTGGGCTTCTCCAGTTGCTCTCTCAGGACCTCGTCGTCCTTCTCCTCCCTCCGCCCGTCCGCGCACAGTCCCATCCTCTTCTGGTCCAGGGAGCGCACTGCCTTTTGAATCGACTCCTCGAAAGTCCTGCCTATGCTCATGACCTCCCCGGTGCTCTTCATCTCCGTGCCTATCCTCCTCTCCATGCCCCCGAACTTGTCGAAGGGCCAGCGCGGTATCTTGGAGACTATGTAATCGAGAGCCGGCTCGAAGGAGGAAGGTGTGGTTTTTGTCACCTCGTTGGGTATTTCATCCAACGTCATACCGATGGCTATCTTTGCCGCCACCCGCGCGATGGGGTAGCCGGTCGCCTTGGAGGCCAGCGCGGAAGAGCGCGACACCCTGGGATTTACTTCTATGACTCTGTAATCCATGGTCTCCGGGTGCAGGGCCAGCTGTACGTTGCAGCCCCCTTCCACGCCCAGCGCCCGTATTATGTTGAGCGAGGCGGTCCGCAGCAGCTGGTATTCGGTGTCGTTGAGGGTCTGGGTCGGCGCCACCACTATGCTCTCGCCGGTGTGGATGCCCATGGGGTCGAAATTCTCCATGTTGCAGACGGTTATGCAGTTGTCGTTGGAGTCGCGCATGACCTCGTACTCTATCTCCTTCCAGCCGCCTATGTACTCCTCGACCAGGGCCTCCCCGTTCTTGCTCCTGCTGAGCGCGCGCCGCACAATCTTGGGAAACTCCTTCTCGGTGAACGCGATTCCGCCGCCCGTGCCGCCCAGCGTGTAGCCGGGCCTGATTATGGTTGGATAGCCTATGTCGAAGACCGCCTCCTCCGCTTCGTGGAGGCTGAAAACGGATTTGCTCTTGCATATGGGCTCCCCGATTTTTGCCATCAGCCGGGCGAACTCCTTCCGCCCCTCGGCATTCCTGATGGTCTCTATCGGCGTCCCCATCACCTCGACCCCGTGCTTCTCCAGTATACCCTCCCTGTCCAGCTCCACGGCCATGTTCAGTCCGGTCTGCCCGCCCATGGTCGGCAGGATGCCGTCCGGCTTCTCCTTTCTGATTATCTTCTCCAGGCTCTGGGCGGTCAGCGGCTCCAGGTATACGATGTCGGCGATGTCAGTGTCCGTCTGAATGGTGGCGGGGTTGTTGTTTACCAGGATTGTCCCGACGCCCTCCTCCCTCAGGCTGAGGCAGGCCTGGCTCCCGCTGTAGTCGAACTCGGCGGCCTGGCCTATCTGTATGGGCCCGCTGCCTATTATCAGGACCTTCCTGATGTCTTCACGCTTCATCCGCCCCCCTCCATCATCTTCATGAAGTCGTCGAAAAGGTAATCGCTGTCCCACGGCCCGGCATGCGCCTCGGGATGATACTGGACCGTGTAGACGGGCAGGGATTTATGCGCGATGCCCTCCACGCTTTGGTCGTTCAGGTTTATGTGAGTGACCTCCACTTCGTCCTCGGGGAGGCTGTCCGCGCCAAGGGCGAAGCCGTGGTTCTGGGCGGTGACATAGACCCTGCCCGTGCGCAGGTCCTTCACCGGCTGGTTGCCGCCGCGATGGCCGAACTTGAGCTTGTAGGTGCCGCCCCCCAGCGCCCTTCCCACCAGCTGATTGCCGAAGCATATGCCGAAGACGGGCAGTTGGGAGTCTATGACCCTCTTGATGTTCTTGATTATGTATCCTGCGCGCTCCGGGTCTCCGGGGCCGTTGGAGACCATGACACCGTCCGGCTCGTATTCCAGAATCCTCTTAGCTTCCGTCCCCGCCGGGACACGTATCACTTTACAGCCCCTGCCTACTAGGCTTCTGACTATGGACATCTTGGTGCCGCAGTCTATCAGGACTACCGTCTTCCCGGCCTTGCCCTCCGGCTCGTGGATTATGGGCTTCTTGACCGTCACCAGCTCGATGAGGTCCAGCTCGGAAATCGACTTGAGCTTCCCTGCGCGCTCCTTCAAATCCCCCAGCCCTTTGGGGTCGTAGGGCAGCTTCAGCAGGCCGTTCATCACGCCCGCTGTTCTAATCTTCCTTGTCAGGAAGCGGGTGTCCACGCCCTGCAGGCCGGGGATTCCTTCTTCCTCCAGCCACTCATTCAGTTTCTTTGTCATGCGCCCGTGGCTGGGTTTTTCGCACAACTCTCTGACCACGAAGCCCTCCACCTGGATGTGGTCGGACTCGAACCGCTCGGGGGTTATGCCGTAGTTGCCGATGAGCGGGTAGGTGGGCATGAGGATTTGATAGCGATAAGACGGGTCGGTGAGGCATTCCTGATAGCCGGCCATGGAGGTGTTGAAAACCAACTCTCCTTCCGCGTCTTTGAGGGCTCCGAAGCCCTCGCCTTCGACTACCGTGCCGTCTTTTAATATCAGTGCGCCCCTTACCATCAAAACCCCACTCGACACGCAGTCCGGACGGGCAGCGCCCAGCCTACGACGTTGAGAATTTATTTTATTTAGAAATTTGGGTTATAAAAGGCTTAGCAAGCTTTTTAAATGTTTAGAAGCAAGTTCAAGCAATTAGAAAATGCCTCCAGCAAGACCGCACCGTGACGTGCATCCAAATGCGCTGAAGCGTTTGGCCGGGCAGACTCTCGAGTTGGTCGGGCCTTCCCGTCACATTACCCGCGACAGGAGGCGTGTCAAGATGATTCACATCACGACCCCCGGAGAGCGCCCAGACATTGGCCCTCGCGCTAGGGTGGGGAGGTGCACGGAAGGACACGTTTATCTCTGGGATGAGCCCCGGGCGAGAGAGGTCGCCCGGGATCCGAGTCTGGGAACGCCTAAAAGGCCCATCGAAGCGGAGCAGATTATGACGGCGCAGGAATTTAAGGAGTACATCAAGCACTTCGGGAAATAATAGCCTAGCCCCCCTCGAACACGGCCTCCGCGCCCCCTCTCTTGAGGGGCTGCTCTCCGTCGAAGACCTGGTTGCCCCTCACGAAGGTGCCTTCTACCCTGCCCTTCACGTTCATCCCCTCGAACGGGCTCCAGCCGCATTTTGTGAACAGCGCGTCGTTCCTGATTCTATATTCTTCCTTCAAATCCAGCAGAGCGAAGTCCGCGTCATAGCCCTCTGCCAGGACGCCCTTGTTATTTATCCCGAATATCTCGGCCGGCCTGCGCGCGCAGGTCTCCACCAGCCCGCGGACGTCCGTCGCATCGAGTATTAGCGGCAGGCGGGTCTCCACCCCCGGAACGCCCCCCGGGGCCCTGCCCCAGCCCTTCTCCTTCTCGCCCGGGAGATGGGGCGCGTGGTCCGTCGAGACAATGTCGATTACGCCCGCCCGCAGGGCGTGCCACAGGCTGGCCCGGTCCGACCGCGACTTGAGGGGAGGATACATCTTCAGGTAGGCGCCCTGCTTCTTCTCATCCTCCTTGGTCAGGAAGAGGTGCTGCGGAGTGACCTCGCAGGTGAGGTTCTTGTTCAGCTTCTTGGCCCTGGCCACCTCCTTCACCCCCATGTCGCTGGTCAGGTGGCATATGTGGACCCGGTTGTCGCCCATGCTGCGCGCGGCCTCGCGTATGGACATCGCCTCGGCGATGGGGGGCCGGAGGTCGGCGAAGTGCTCGAACTTCCTGCCCCTGTACTTCTCCAGCAGCTCCCGCTTCTCGCAGTGACAGGCGGCCAGCAGCCCCTTCCCGCGCAGCGCCTCGGCGAAGCCGTCCAGCTCTCCCGCATCCACGAGCAGGTCGCCGGTGCTCTCGGCGAGGAAGAACTTGACTCCGGCGATGTTGTCCAGCTTCTCCAGCTCGCCGGCGTTACCGTTGCTCGCCCCGAAGTAGAGCCCGAAGTCCACGACGCTCTTTTTGACTGCGAGCTTCCGCTTGTCCTCCAGCCTTTTGGCGGTGGTGATGCTCGGCTTGTTGTTGGGCATGTCAAGGACCGTGGTCACCCCGCCGGCCGCCGCGGCCCGGGAGCCGCTCCCCCAATCCTCCTTCCGGGTCTGGCCGGGCTCCCGGAAGTGCACGTGGGCGTCCACGAGGCCCGGGATGATGTAGAGGCCGCGCGCGTCCACGACCTCCTCCGCCTTGGTTTTGCTCTTCGTGATTTTGGAGATCTTCCCCCCCTCGACCACAAGGCTGGCTTCCACCACGGTCGAGGGCGTCACAATCTTCCCGTTCTTCACAACCAAGTCGGCCATTCAGTAGGTTTTTATGGCCCTGAATTAAAATATACGACATGACCGGCAGGGTGGAAAAGTACCTCAGGGACAAGCGAAGAGAGGACGGAGCGCTCTTCTTCGCGGTCATAGACCCGTTGGATTACTCCCATCTGGAGGGTGCGGTGAAGGCAGCCCGCGGGGCATACGAGGGAGGCGCCGACTTGATTGTGGTGGGCGGCTCCACCGGCGTGCAGGGGCAGACCCTGGACGCCACTGTCTCGGAGATAAAGGAGGCCG
>CAZTIX010000082.1:0-4602 GCA_964613935.1 uncultured archaeon | reverse complement strand
ACCGGGCGATGGAGTTCATCCAGAAGCGCGATCCCTCCGCGCCGTTCTTCCTGAGGTTGCGCCTTATCAGCTCCGCCGCTTCGGGGTTGCTGTCGTTGAGGAAAATCTCCCTGAAGCCTGCCTCTTTGCGCGCGCGAATGCCCCGCACCCCGGAGCCGGCCAGGGCGTCGCAGTATCGCCGTTCTCCGTCTCCAGTCTTGCGTTCTCTGGCAAGGGCGCGGGCGACGGAGACGGTCAAATCCCGGTCGAACTCCATCTCCGGATTGTAGAAGACCGGCAGCTTCTTGGTCGCGTCGCCCTTCGGAGCGAGAAAATCGATTCCTCCTTCGTGAAAGAGTTTCATCGCAAACCCTCGCACATGCGAGAGTTGGGGGAAGAGGCTCTATTTCCCTTTCCTGAGGTGCTCCGGCAGCACCGTGCCGCCGGCTGTCTGTCCGGCCCTTATCTCCACTCTCGGCCCGATGCGCGCGCCCTTCTCGACGACCGCCCCGGGGCCGATTCTCACTCCGTCCCCCAGGACCGCGTCCGGCCGCACCTCCGCGCCCTCGCCCAGTTCGCAGGCCTCGCCGATTATGCAGTCGGTGAGCCCGGCCCCCCGGCCGGCGGAGACGCCGTCGAACAGCACGGACCGCTCCGCACTCGCGCCTTTGACACTACAGCCCTCGCCCAGCACGCATTCCCGGACGTCGGAGCCGCCAGTCTCCGCGCTCTCGGCTATGAGGCTCTCGCCGCCCAGGAAGTGGCGGGTGGCCTCGAGATAGTCCTCCGGCTTGCCCACGTCGCGCCAGAAGGCGTCTGCCACGCTGCCGCATATTCGCTTGCCCTCCTTCAGCATCCGGGGAAACAGGTCCTTGGAGAAATCGTAGAAACCGTCGGGCATCATCTCCAGGACCTCCGGCTCCAGGACGTAAATGCCGTCGTTGGCCAGGTCGCTGAAGGTCTCGCTCTTCTTCGGCTTCTCCTTGAAGCGGACTATCTCGTCGCCGTCCATCTCGGCTATGCCGAAGTGGGATACATCGTCCACCTTTATGAGCGATATCGTGGCCGCGCCGCCCATGCGCCCGTGCTCCTTGTAGAGCCCCCGGAGGTCTATCTCGCTTATGTTGTCGCCCTGTATGACCAGAAAGGTATCGTCCAGGTGGCGAAGGGCGTTCTTGACCGAGCCGGCCGTCCCCAGGGGCTCCTCCTCGTGGACCAGGCGGAAGTCCACGCCCCAGTCCGAGCCGTCGCCGAAGTGGTCCTCTATGGCAGTCTCCTCGATGTTGGTGGTGGCTATTATCTCCCTGAAGCCCTGGTTCGCCAGCCTCTCCACGATGTGCTCTATGACAGGCCTGTTCAGGAACGGCACCATGGGTTTGGGGCGGGTGTAGGTCAGCGGGCGCAGGCGGGTGCCCTCTCCTCCGGCCAGTATGACGGCTTTCATTTTCCGGAATTAGAAGCTGGCGGCATAAAACTTCACTCGAACTCTATCGTCGCCGGCGGCTTGTTGGTCAGGTCGTACAGGACCCGTGTCACGCCCTTGACCTCGGAGACTATCCGGTTGGCCATGCGGTGCAGAAGCTCCGCGTCCACCTTCATCGCGTTGGCCGTCATAGCATCAAGAGACTCCACCGCCCTTATAGCTATCATGTAGCCGTACTCGCGCGCGTCGCCCTTGACGCCCGTCGCCCTGCCGGGCAGAATCGCAGCTAGCGCCTGCCAGGGCTTCAACCCGGCCTTCCCGATCTCCTCCAGGACAATCGCGTCCGCCTCCTTGACCGTCTTGAGCCGCTCCGGGGTTATCTCGCCCAGGACCCTCACCGCCAGCCCCGGGCCGGGGAACGGCATCCTCTCGCTTATGTCCTCCGGCAGGTCCAGCTTTCGCGCGACCTCGCGCACCTCGTCCTTGTACAGGTCGCGCAGCGGTTCAACCAATTCCAGCACCATGCCGTGCGGCAGCGTCACATTGTGATGGCTCTTTATCTTGCCGCCCGTCTCAATCCAATCGGGGGCTATGGTGCCCTGCACCAGAAAATCCGCGTCGCCCTTCTTAGCCTCCCTCTCAAAGACCTCGATGAACTTGTGGCCGATTATCTCGCGCTTCTCCTCCGGATCGGAGACGCCCTCCAGCGCTTTCAGAAACTCCTCGCGCGCGTCCACGCTCTTGAAGTTGAGCTTGTATTTCCCCTTGAAGGTCTTCTCCACACGCTCCGGGTCGCCCTTGCGCATGAAGCCGGTGTCCACGAAGACCGCGGTGAGGTTCCCCCCTATCGCGCGGGACGTGAGGAGGGCCGAAACGCTGGAGTCCACGCCGCCGCTGAGCCCGATTACGGCGTGGCCGTCCCCGACCTGCCCCTTAATCTTCCCCACCGCCTCCGAGATGAAGGATTCCATGGGTGATGTTTACGCCTTCGCCCTAAAAAACTAGAACTGCAGGTCCACGAAGTCGCCGTTCTCCAGCCCCAGCAGGGCCTTGAGGTTCTTCTCCGCTATGACCTCGACCACCTCCGGCTCGCCCTCCTCCGGCTCCTCGGCCTTCTCCGGAAACACGGCGAAGGCCCTCTCTCTGTTGACCGCGCATGGGGCCAGCTCCACCGCCCCGAACTTGCCGAATTCCTCTATGCAGGAGGTCTCCAGCGGCGGGACCCCCTTTACCTCCAGGTTGAGGGTCCCGGGATACGGCTCGAAGCCCACCTTCTTCTTGAGCTTGTCCGAATATACCTCCACGTACTTCGCTCCCTCGCCGCTGCCCCCAACCACCTTCGCTTTCATATCCTGCACACCTCCGGCGGATTTCGCTTGTGATCGCTCGCTTTTATCATGTCCTCGACCCTCTCGCTCTCGGACTCGCCCTTCAGGGCCCTGTCCAGCTCCTCGTAGCTCATTCCGATCTCCCCCTCGTCCGTCTGGCCCTTCCACAGCCCGGCCGAGGGCTCCTTCTCGATTATGTCCTTCGGGAGCTTGAGATGCCTCGCCAGCTCGCGCACCTCCGTCTTGTATAAATCGCCCAGCGGCAGGATGTCGCAGCCCCCGTCCCCGTGCTTGGTGAAGTATCCGATCGACAGCTCGCTCTTGTTGCCGGTGCCGACGACTAGGAGGCCCATGCGGTTGGCGCGGTAGTAGAGGAGGGCCATTCTCACCCTGGCGGCCAGGTTGCCCATGGCTCGCCGGTCCGGCTCCAGGTGCTCGGCGAACGCGTCCAGAATCGAGTCCAGGGGTATCGTCTCGCTTCGTATCTTGAGGCTTGACGCCAGCTCCCCGGCCGTCTCGGTGTCGTGGTGGGAGGTGGAGGGCGAGGGCATTATCAGGGCCAGGACCCGCCCCGGCCCCAGCGCCCGCGCGCAGAGGGTCGCCGCCACCGCGGAATCGAGCCCTCCGCTGAGCCCCAGGACCGCGCCCTCCGCGCCGGCTTGCCCTACCTTGCGCTCTATGAAATCCTCTATCTTCTTTTCGACGGCCGCAGAATGCATCTTGCGTTAATTAGAAGCGGGCGGTTTGAAAATAGGCCGGAAGGAATGTGGGGGGTTCGGAGGGTTCCGAGGGCTCTTTTTATTGGACGGGCCCTTAGAATAGCGCCCAGAATGTACCGGATTGTCCGTGCGGGGAAAAACGGCGTAGAAGTGGAGGACGCCAAGAGTCTCAAGGGCCTGAAACCGGGAAAGGAGACGGTCTGGGTGGACATGACCGCCAAGACCCAGGAGGAGCTGGCAGAGGTCAAGGAGCTCTTCGGCTTCCATCAGCTGGCTCTGGAGGACTGCGTGGACCGCCAGCAGCGGCCCAAGATAGATATATTCGAAGACCACCTGCTCGTCATCCTCAAAGACCTAGAGCTGAGGGGGCGGCTGGTCACAAACCAGCTGAGCCTCTTCATAGGCAAAAATTACCTTGTGACGGTCTCCAACAAGCGCCTGGAAGAGGTGGGGGCGGTCGTCAACCGGCTGCGGAAGAACCCCAACAGGCACCGAACGCCCGACTTCCTGGCCTACCGTGTGCTGGACAGGATTGTGGACTCCTATTTCCCCATCCTAGACGGCATAGAGGACGAGATAGAGGAGGTGGAGAGGAGGATACTGCAGGAACCCAACGACCGGGGGGTGGCCGAGAGGATATTCAAGTCCAAGAGGCGCCTGATAAAGGTGCGAAAGGCCGTATGGCCGGCCAGGGAGGTGTTCAGCACCCTGTCCAGGGGGGACCTGCCCCACATCGCCAAAGGCAGCAGGAAGTACTACAGGGACGTCTACGACCACGTGGTCCTGGTGATAGACCTGGTCGAGACATACCGGGACCTCGTCAGCGGCATCCTGGAGACCCACCTCTCGGCCATATCCAACTCCATGAACGAGGTGATGAAGGTGCTGACCGTCATAGCCACCATATTCATCCCGCTGACGTTCATAACCGGCCTCTACGGCATGAACTTCCGCATCATGCCGGAGATCGGCTGGGAGTACGGCTACCCCTTCGCCCTCCTGCTGATGCTCGCAATCGGGCTGGGGATGGCAGGGTACTTCAGGAGGAAGGGGTGGGTGTAGGTGCATCGCTTATCCGATGCCAATCCGCATTCTCACATCACGGATAAAGATCGGAAGAGCGTCGTGTAGGGAAAGAGTGTAGATCTCGGTG
>CAZTIX010000081.1:0-4645 GCA_964613935.1 uncultured archaeon | reverse complement strand
CTTGAAGAAAGCTACGCCGCCGATCCCGGGAAACTCGCCGCCAAGGTCCTCGACACCGACCAGGGCGCCATGCTCAGGGTCCATCTCATGGTAGACGTCCGCGACGCCATGGGCGCAAACGCCGTTAACACGATGACGGAGGCGATTGCCCCCCTCCTCGAGGAGCTGACCGGGGGGAGGGCCCTCCTGCGCATAATCTCCAACCTCGCCGTCCAGAGGCTCTCCAGTGCCAGGGCGGTCTTCGCCAAGGAGGCCATCGGCGGGGAGGAGACAGTGGACAACATAGTCAAGGCGTATTCTTTCGCAAAGAGCGACATCTATCGCTGCGCCACTCACAACAAGGGGATAATGAACGGGGTGGCTGCGGTGGCCGTGGCCACCGGGCAGGATCACCGGGCCCTAGAGGCCGGGGCCCACGCCTACGCCGCCCTGGACCGCTACAAGCCCCTGACCACTTACACCAAGGACAAGAACGGCGACCTGGTCGGCGAGATTGAGCTCCCGCTGGCCGTGGGGACGGTCGGAGGCGCTACCAAGGTTCATCCGGGGTTCAAGGCGTGCCAGAAGATTCTCGGAGCCGGGAGCTCCCAGGAGATGGCGGGCATCCTCGCCGCCGTAGGACTGGCTCAGAACTTCGCGGCCCTGAGGGCGCTGGCCTCCGAAGGCATCCGAAAGGGGCACATGTCCCTGCACGCCCGCAACATAGCCGTGATGGCCGGTGCCGAGGGCGAGCGGGTGGACGAGGTGGCCGAGCGGATGATAAAGGAGAAAAACATAAGCGTATCCCGCGCACAGGAGCTTCTTTCGGAATTATAGCCTCTTGGCCCTTTTTTCGACACCCTTCCAGTCCAGCTTCGGCGTCGTCGACCGCTCTTCAACGGCGAAGGATGCGGCCGCGCTGGCCAGCCGGGCCGATTTCAGGGCATCCCCTCCCTTCGCCATGGACGCTATGAACGCCCCGGTGTACACGTCGCCCGCGCCGAAGGGGGAGATCACCTCCGTCTTGTAGGCGGGTATCTGGACCCTTCCTTCCTTGGTGACGAGGGCGGAGCCGTTTTTGCCCATGGTTATTACGGCCGCTTCGCCGAGAATCGAATCCACCGGCCGGTTGAGGTGGCGGGCCTCGTCCGAGCTCATGACGAAATAATCGCTCTTGTCCGCCAGCTCCCCCACCACTTCGTCCTCCGGCCTGTAGTGGAAGAGGTCGTATCCGGGATTGCAGCTGACTATCTTGTCCTGGGCGTCGGCCGCCCCGATAAGCTCGGAGAAGCAGGGGGCAACGCCGGCGAAGTGGACCCATCCGGCCCCGGCTATTCTCTTCTTGGCGTCTTTCACGTCTATGTCGTGGTAGGCCCCCCTGTAGAAGTATATCCGCTCTTCCCGGCCGTCGTAGAACAGGAAGCTCCTGGTGGTCGGTTTGTCTCCCACCCCCAGGTCGAATTTGAGGCCCTCCCGGTCCTCCAGGGGCGGAAAGTCCTTCCCCACCGAAGAGACCAACCGGGTCTTGGCCCCCAGCGAGGAGGCCGTTGCGGCGGTGTTGTAGGCCATGCCGCCCAGGTTCTCGCTGTATTCCAGCACCTCGGAGCAGGGGTCCTTCAGGCTCCTGACTTTGGACAGGTAATCGAGGGCCACCCCGCCGATGACCAGAAGCTCCATGACTATATAGCCGGTGAGATAAAAAAAAGCTCACATGAACGAGCCCATTATCGCGAAGGACAGGACCGCCGCCCATCCGACCCTGGATATGACCTTCACCCGGCCCTCGGTGGTCGCGCTTATCACGGCCAGGGCGCCCACGAAGAACAGCAGGAAGCTGTAGTGAGGAAAGTTCGCCATGCTGGAGGGCATGATGAATCCCAGGCCGCCGAGAATCAGGAACAGGGCCACCGGCCCGGCCAGGAAGCCGAACTTCTCCCTGTTCTTGTCCAGGTCTCTCAATTCCTCGTTCTTGAGTATGGCCGCGAGTATGAAGAGCCCCACGACCACCAGCATCAGGTCCATTTTACATGAACGCCCCCATGATTATGTAGGCCAGGATGGCCATCGAGGCCGCGGTGGCTATGGCCGCCGCGCGCCCGCCGGTAACAGACCCTATGACGGCGGTGAAGACCTGCGCGGGAATCAGGAAGCTGAAGCTGGCGACCGTGTCCATGGAGGAGGGCAGGAGGAAGCCCAGCCCGCCGAAGACCAGGAAGATGACCACTATGGAGATGAAGGTGTAGGTGGCCTCGTTGTCGTCGTTGTCCCACAGGTCCCGGTTCTTGGCAATCGCCGCGAGTATGAAGAGTCCGATTACCACCAGCATCAGGTTCATCTTTATAATCCGCTCCCCCTGCTTCTTGTAGAGATGCGTGAACTAGGAGAGCCCATCTTAGACCACGTAGAATATCTGGTAGAACAATATGATGGTGACCAGTATGGACAGCAGCTGCGCCGCGCCCTTGGTGTACATGGCGAAGAGGCCGAACAGCAGGGTCAGCGCCGGGACGAGGCTCTCCACCACCCTTCCGAAGCCGAAGTAGCCCAGTCCCCAGAATATGAATATCAGCCCGGCTACCCCGTAGGCGGTCTGCCACTTCTCCTCCTTTGAGGCGGCCGCCACGAACATCAGGCTGAATCCGACGACCACCGCCCCCAAAGCAGGCCAGATCATGGTGTTAATCCCTACTTGTTACCACTATTTAGTGGTTACTTATATAAAAACCTTTTTTCTAAGCGATTATGGACAAGAAAAGCAGTATGGCGGCGGCTGCCGCTATCGCCCTGTAGCTGCCTTCCGCGTAGGCGGCCCCGAACGCGAACACACCGAAAGCCACGGGTGCCAGTCCGAGCCTGGAGACGGATGCGTCCATGGCAGAGAACAAGGACCAGAGCGCGACGCCCATCCCGGTCGCGGCGTAGGCGGCCTTGGCTCCCGAATCGTCCATCCTGTCGGCCCGATGCACCAGGTAAACGCCGATTACCAACCCCAGGACAGCAAGGAGGTTTTCGGTCATCGGACTGTTATCTGCTTAAAAATATTTAAATGCTTCAACATGTTAAAACCCCGTGGAACCTGATTCTCTTGCCCAACACGGCTGGGATGCCGAGCCGGAACCCGGCACGGACTCGAAGGAGAGCAGCATGGCGGAGCCCGCTTCGGACAGTGCGTCCTCCGCGGGCCAGAGGCGGATAACCGACACATTCCTCGGCTCCGGAGTCCTGCTTACCAGCCTTGCGGTGGACCTGATAAGGGAGAGGGACATAAAGCCGCAGAAGATAATCGACGAGGCTCGGGGGAGGGGCGTCTTCCTGGTCACCAAGGAGTTCATAGAGGAGTTCTTTCCCAGAAAGGAGAAGGAGGAGTACTCCTTCGTCGTGAAGAAGGGCAAGCCGGCCGTTGCCTCGGGGATAGAGGCCAGGCTGGAGATGGACACGGAGAAGGACATAACCGGCAACTCGACGTCCGTTGGAACGGTGGAGAACTTCGTACAGCTTTTCAGGGACCGGCACAAGCGCATGAAGAACATACTCATGAACCGGGTCAACCTGAAGGATGTGGTGGAGCTGGAGAACCTGAACAAGTATCAGGACAGGGAAGTCAAGGTAATAGGAATGATACGGCAGCTAAGGAGGTCGCGGAAAGGCAATCTCCTGATAGAGCTCGAGGACCGGACCGGCTCCGTTCTGGTGGTGGACAGCAGCGAGGCGGCCAGAAAGGGCTCCGCGCTGGTCAACGACGAAGTGGTGGGGGCCGTTGGCACGGTCAAGGGGGAGCTGCTGATTGCCAGGGAGATCGTCGAGCCCGACATACCCATGGCCAAGCAGCAGCCCGAATGCGAGGACCCCATATCCGCGGCCTTCCTGTCCGACCTTCACGTGGGCTCCCTCCTCTTCAAGGAGAGGGAGTTCCAGCGCTTCCTGGACTGGATAAACCTGAGCGGCAACGGCAACCGCCGGGAGGTCGCCCAGTCGATAAAGTATCTGTTCATAGCCGGAGACCTGGTGGACGGAATCGGCATATATCCCGGCCAGGAGAGCGAGCTTGCCATACCCGACATATACAAGCAGTACAACTATTTCTGCAAGCTGCTGGAGCAGATACCGAGCTACGTGGAGGTGGTGATAGCGGCCGGCAACCACGATGCGGTGAGGCGGGCGGAGCCCCAGCCGTCTCTGGTCGATTTCCTCGAGCCTCTCGGAGAGCTACCGAACTTCCACCTGGTCGGCAACCCCGCGAGAGTCAAGGTCCACGGAATAGACGTCCTGATGTATCACGGGACGTCGATGGACGCCATGATATCCGCGCTCCCCCATCTCTCCTACGACAAGCCCGAGAAGGCCCAGGTGGAGTACCTCAAGAAGCGCCATCTGTCCCCCATCTACGGCACCAAGGAGCAGATTGCTCCCGAGGAGAGGGACCACATGGTCATAGACTTCGTCCCGGACGTCTTCCACTGCGGCCACGTCCACAAGAACGGTTACGCCAACTATCGCGGCGTAAAGGTCATAAACTCCGGGACATGGCAGGCCCAGACCGACTTCCAGCAGCAGCAGGGCCACATGCCCACGCCGTGCCAAGTCCCCATCATCGACCTGCGCAGCATGCAGCTGAGGCAGATAAACTTCGCCTAGGGTCAGCAAATGTGCAGCACGTTCCTGTGAA
>CAZTIX010000080.1:0-4651 GCA_964613935.1 uncultured archaeon | reverse complement strand
ATCTACACTCTTTCCCTACACGACGCTCTTCCGATCTAGTAGCTCGATCAGGTTCATGCAGGTCTCGCGCACCACTTCTGCGTGCTCCCCGACCGGCTCGGGAACCTTCAGAATCTTGAGAAGTTCGCGGGCCCTCTTCTCATCCAACATTTTTCAGGGACATTGGAAGCGGGCCGAGCATCTCCGCCATCCTTTTGAACTCCTCTATCTCCTTCTTTATCTGCCGGCTCTCGGCGACCGAGTCCACGGGCTTGAGTATCCCGTTGCACTTGCCGCAGCGGAAGTTGGAGTCGTAAGCGTCGGTGAAACTCAGCCGGAGGCATCCGTTCTCGCATTTGAAGAAATCCAGCTGGCTTATCTCCTGGAATTCTCGCTTCAGCTTCATGACCTTGGATATCAGGAAGCTGCGGACGCCGGGCTCGATGCAGAACTCCTTGAGCCTCCAGGTGTACTTGAACCAGCCCTTCTCCTGGTCGCGGGAGGAGTTGTAGGAAACCATGTTGTGCTTGTGGAGCGCGTTGAGGGTGGTCCGGACCCTGGTGATGGGCAGCTGGGTCTTGTCGTGGATTTCCAAATCGGTGGAGGGTTCTGACAGCGAGTTGATGATTTTTATCCCCTCGTTGCCCACCATCTCGTAGAGAAGCTTCGAGACGAGCTCGTCCTTGTCCCCCATGTTAGTAAGTTAGAAAGCCGGGGAATTAAAACTTTTTCGAAATGAGGTCAATTCCGGACAATCTTCTTGCCCCGCTCCCGGGGGATGAGGCGCATGCGGGCGTTTTTGAAGCCGAGCGAGAGCTCTTGTCCCTCGAAGAGCCGGTCCAGGAAGACTGCCAGCGCGGCTATCTCCGAGTGTGGCTGGGAAGTGACGGAGATGTTGTAATCCGCATCCTCGTAGACCTCACCAGGCACCTTCTCGCCGCCCAGGATGATGAGGATTTTATCGGCGTTGCGAACATCGGCGATGTGCTCCCGCACCGGGAGCCCGTACATGGTCAGGTGGACGGCTGTGAATCCTTCGTCCTTGTGGGAAGCGACGACATCGCGCCAGCTTTGGGCGAACTCCAGCTCGAACGGGCCGCCCCAGGACTCAACCACTCGTTGGATGGAATCGGCGAGGTGTTCATCTTTTGCGCCCGTTACCAGCAGCTTCTCGGCCCCGAATGCGCGCGCTACAAGGCCCAGATGGGTGGTCGCCCTCTTGTCGCGGGAGGCCCTGTGGGAGAGGCGAAGGACGTGGACGGTCATCTTATCGCCTTTTGGGCCCGCGCCCTCCCCGCCTTCTGCGCACGTCTCGTCTTCCCCGTCTTATGGGAGGGCTCTTCCTCAAGTTTCTCCGGCGATGATGCCGGGCCATGAAGCTTAGCTCCCCCGGGGTGTGCCGGTCCGACACGAACCTCTCCATGTTCTCCGGTTTCAGCAGATGGGTCATGGCGGGGACGCTCTCAAGCTCTCGGCGGACTTCTTCCGGCATGACGAGCCTTCCCTCTCCGTCCAGAGTGGCCCCGGCCGCCAGCGCGCTCAGAAGGGCGGTCCTCGGACCCCTTTTCATGTCCTTTATTTCCGGAAACACCCTTTCCAAAGCCTGCCGGAGATTCGATTTGGTATCGGCCCACTTAAGGCCGTCATAGCTGCGATATCCCCAGTGACTCCTCGCCATCCCGTAAAGCTCCTCCCGTTGGGTGCCTCTCTGCTCCGCCATCTTGTTTCGGCCTAATTATAGCCGCAAAAGGCAAAAAAGAAGCATTTTTAAGCGCCTCGGCGAAAATTTAGCGAATTCTCATGGCAAGGATAGTCGTGAAGTTCGGCGGCTCCTCCCTCGCGGACGGCGAGAAGCTGCGCAACGCGGCGAGGAGCGTAGCCAAGGAGGCCAAGAAGGGCCACGAGGTCGTGGTTGTGGTTTCGGCCATGGGCAAGACCACCAACGCCCTGCTGGACGCCCTGGAGGGAGCGACGGCCGGCAAATACACCCCGCAGCAGAAGGACGACGTGGCCGCCATGGGCGAACGGACATCGGTCAGGGTCATGTCGGCCGCGATAGAGTCACTCGGAGTCAGCTCCTGCTACGTGGAGCCGACGCAGACGTGGTGGTGCACCGTCACCGACTCCCGCTTCACCAACGCGACCGTCAATCTGAATGAAACTAAGAAGAGGACAAGAAAGCACCTGGTCCCCATGCTCAAGGACGGCGTGGTGCCGGTGGTCTGCGGATTCCTGGGAATCGACAGGGAGGGCAACGTCACCACGATGGGAAGGGGCGGCAGCGACACCACCGCGGTCATACTGGGCAGCTGCCTGGACGCGCAGGAGGTCATCATAGTAACAGACGTGGACGGCGTCTTCAGCGGAGACCCCAGAATAGTGGACGATGCGCGGCTCATCAAGGACATAGACGTCTCGGTGCTTTGGGACCTGGCCGTCGGCGGCGCCAAGGTCATGAAGTGGGATTCCCTCATCTACAAGGGCAAGGACCAGATTCTCAAAATCGTCAACAACAGGCATGCTGATTTAAGTGCCAAGGGAACCGAAATAAAGGGTGAGTTTATGAAAACCTCTGTGAAGAAGATGGACAAGCCCCTGGGGAGCGTGACCCTAGTGGGCAAGGAGCTGGTGGACAGGCCGGGATTGCTGGCAAAGACATCCGACATTCTGGGCGGCGAGAAGATAAACATCTGGGGAGTCACAGTGGCCCCGGATTCGATGACCTACTTCATCAACGAGGAGAACGTGGAGAGTGCCACGAAGAAGCTGCACGACTTCGTGCTGAAGGACAAGGCCGTGGTTTCGGTAACTTCCTCGAAGGGCATCGGACTGGCGTACGTGACTTCTCCGGACTTCCTCGACGAGCCGGGCGCCCTGGGCAAGATAACCGGGGCCATCGGAGACGCCGGCCTCAACATAAAGGAGGTCACCACCTCGAAAAGCCAGATAATGGTCTTTGTGGACTACAAGAACCTGAACACAGTCTACGAGATAATGTCTCTGATATTCGGGAAGAAATAGAATGGACAGGCTGAAGGTTGGGATACTGGCGGCCACGGGGATGGTCGGGCAGAAGTACGTCTCGCTGCTGGAGGGCCACCCGTGGTTCGAGATGACCCATATGGCCGCCAGCGAGCGCAGCGCCGGCAAGACCTACGAGGACGCCGTGAAGGGCAGATGGCACATGCAGACGGAGATACCGGAAGGCGTGAGGAAAATCGGGGTCGAGAGCGCCGCCGACGTCTCCAAGGCCAAGGGCTGCGACTTCGTCTTCTCCGCCATGGGCTCCGGACCGGCCAAAGAGCTGGAGCACAAGTACGCGGAGGCAGGGATACCCGTGGTTTCGAACGCGTCGGCGCACCGGCACACTGAAGACGTCCCCATGATAATCCCGGAGATAAACCCGGAGCACATCGACATCATACCCGAACAGCAGAAGAACCGCGGCTGGGGCGGCGGCTTCATCGTCGTGAAGCCGAACTGCTCGGTGCAGTCCTACATGGCGCCCCTGCACGCGCTCATGCAGAAGGGCTACGGGGTCGAGGAGACGATAATCACTACCCTGCAGGCAGTCTCGGGAGCCGGGCACCCGGGAGTGTCCAGCTGGGACGCCATCGACAACATGATACCATACATCGGCGGAGAGGAGAAGAAGTCCGAGCTGGAGCCGCTCAAGATATGGGGCAATATCAGCGGCGGCAAGTTCGAGTACGCCGAGAAGCCGAAGGTGAGCGCCCACTGCAACCGCATTGCGGTTCTTGATGGACATGCTGCTTGCTGCTCAGTCAAGTTCGACAAGGTCCCTGAGAAGGATGAGATTCTCAATATCTGGAGGGGTTTCAAGTCAGTCCCACAGGAGCTGAAGTTACCGATGGCCCCGAAGCAGGCGATAATCTACCGCGAGGAGGAGGACCGGCCCCAGCCGAGGCTGGACCGGGACGCGGACAAGGGCATGGCCGTCACAGTGGGGCGGCTGCGCGAGTGCAACGTCTTCGACTGGAGGTTCGTCGGACTGTCGCACAATACCGTGAGGGGGGCAGCGGGCGGGGGCATCCTCAACGCCGAGCTGCTGAAGGCGAAGGGCTATCTGTAGCGTCCTCTAGTCTATTCTTATTTTTTGCCTGCGCCCGACTAAATAGACTATGGAAGACTCCCTGTTCTGGGCGGACCGGTTCGCCGAGGAGATAATAAGCCGGAAGAAGTACAGTTATTTGGACAAAGAGTACGCCCTGCCCAAGAAGCCGACTATCAAGACCTCCTCGTCGCTGTCGGGCGTGCTGCACATCGGACGGCTCACCGACATAATCCGTGGGGAGGCGGTCTATCGCGCCCTTAGGGAGCGCGGAGTCAGGGCCGGACTCATCTACGTCGCCGAGGACATGGACCCGCTCCGCAAGATACCGAAGGGGGTCCCCGCGGAATACCGCCAGTACATAGGGATGCCGGTGACCGACGTCCCCGACCCCCACGGCTGCCACAAGAACTACGCAGAGCACCACGTCGGCGAGTTCTTCGAGGTCCTCTCCGACTTCGTCGAAGAGGAGCCTGAAAGGTTCTCCATGCGCGAGGAATATAACAGGGGTCGTTTCGACGGGGCGATAAGGACCGCAGTCGAGAACGCCGGGGAGATACGGGAAATCATCAACGGCTTCAAGACAGAGCCCCTGCCGGA
>CAZTIX010000079.1:0-4700 GCA_964613935.1 uncultured archaeon | reverse complement strand
ATATTGTGCAACGTGCGGGACTCGACCTTCGACGGGGTGGACATAAGCAATGTGGCTAGCGGCAGCGACGGGATAATCGTCAGGGACTGCTCGGGCATAAGCCTGATGAGCCCCTCTGCCAGCTCGGTATACGGGGGCATAACAGTCATCAACTCTAGCGAGGTAGAGATGAGGAACGTCCAGGTCGGGCTCGCTGCCAAGACAGGCATCGCAATCAGCCAGTCCAGCAGAGTGACGATAGACGGCGGCTGGGTTGCCGACTGCGGCAAGGGAGTGGTCATCTCGTATTCGGCCGATTGCACGGTGGAGGGTCTGGAGGACGTGGAGAGGTTTGAGACTGTCGGCATACAACTGCATGACTCCGACTCGTGCGATTTGAGCTACAATGTCATAAGGGACGGCGGCAACGGTTCAAAAGGGATATTGATTGATGAAGGCTCGGCCGACAACACGCTCTATATGAACAGCATCCAGGGCACCGTTACGGGCATCAGCATCGACTCCACCGGCGAGAGCAACAGACTGAACCAGAATCAGGCATGCAACAACAACATAGATATCTCGGATTACGGGACAGGCAACAGCGGTCTGAACAACAACTGCACGCTCTACGGCGGGTGGAGCGACGAGGGGATGGTGAGGGGCTGCACATTCTGTTGCTCGGACATCCGCAACGACATCGACAACGACGGCATAGACGACGCCTGCGACTGCGCCGACATGCTGCAGGGGACGGGTGAAACGGGGGTCGACTGCGGCGGCAGATGCCCGGAATGTGTCGAATGCACGTGGTGCGGCTCGAAGGTGAGCCCGCTCAGGATAAGGGGGCATCCGAACGACGGATACATGGATGTGGTCTTCGTGCCTCTTAACGACTGGGGCACGATGGACGATTTCCTGGTGAACGTGACGAGAGTCGCTAGGGAAAAATACCTCGGCCTCAAGATGATATCGACAGTGCCTGTGCATGAGGGATACGAGGACAAGTTCAACTTCTACGCTTATACGGGGGGCTACGGCAGGAAATCCAACGACGACAACCGCTGCTATAATCCCGAGGGGCCGCAGGGCTGGATATGCGTCGGGAAGGTTGGCTGGTTGCCCGGCGAGAGGGCTTATTTCGACTGGCTTTACAGCTGCTCGACGCTCTGCGCGGCGAGTCTGGGGCTGGCCTGCGGCTGCTTCGCCGCCGAACCGGACCACTTCTGGGAGCATGCCTCCTTCGCCGACACTGCCGGGCTCATAGCAGAGGGGGACCTGAGGGGAATGGCGAAGTTCGGTCCCACTTCTCAGTTCATCTCGAACCTCTGCGGGCAGGCCCACAACCACGGCAATGTCGTCATACACGAGACCGCTCACTCGCTCTTCTCGGTCACCGACGAATACTGCGGGGACACCGCTTATTCCAAGGCGGGCACCCTCCGCAACGTCTGGACGTCGCTAGAGGCCTGCGAAGAGGCCGCGGCCGAGTCGGGATGGGCGGACGGCAACTGCACGCGGATAGAGGTTATAAACTCGACCGGGGACGTAACATGCAGGAAGAATCTATGGAGATACGATGATGACCGGGGCGGCGCCTACGACATGATGTCGGTCACCTGCAACAAATGGACGCCCTCCAAGTTCAAGGAGGCCGACATGCGGCGGATAAATTATGTCTTTGAGAATTGGGGGGGAGGCGGCTCCAAAGGCATAATGAGCTATATTGTGATGCGGGGGGGCAACATGACCCATCTTATGTCGAGGGTGCTCCCGAACCACCCCGACCTGGGAACTTGGGTGGCCGACTTCAAGGCAGTGACGCAATCCGCCGGCGGGGAGGAGATAGACGTTTTCAGCTTCTCAGACCCGCGGTATTACGAGTACGTCGAAGGCGACGATTATTATGTCGGAGACACCTACTTCAACACAATAGTCCCGATGCACGAGAACGTGAGGTGGCTGCACATATTCAACGGGAGCTCCGACGAGGGCATGGTCGTGGTGGACCTGGGCCCGGCCATCTGGAACCACTGCGAGGAACTGGAATGGGATGATGATTACTGCAAGACTGTGGATTTGAACGACAACGGCATTCCGGATTACCAGGAGGGCTGGAGCCTCGAGGAGGCCGTGGAAGCCATGGGGGGAGAGCCTCCTAGCGCAGAGGCGCCGGACCTGGGCATAGAAGCTGAAGAAATTGCGATGACGGCTCCGGAAGAGACGCCGGGAGAGGAGAAGGGGCAGGATGGGCTCCAAGGCCCCGCTGCCGCAGAGGCTGGTGACGGGGGCATGAATCTGCTCATTATCCTCCTGGCAGTTGCCGCGATTGCGGTTTTTGCGGCGCTGCTACTGAAGAGGGGCAAGGCGGGCGACGGGCAGGATTGAATGCGTGCTCAGCCCGCTATCTTCTTCGCCTTCTTCAGCGTTTCTTCCACTGGAGTCTCGGGATTCTCCTCCAGGTCCTTCATCCGCAGGTTGAAGAAGATGCCCCGCAGCTTCGGGTTGTCGGCGGGGAGCTGCTTTATCTCCTCCTGTATGCGCGCGTTTATGAGCTCTTTCAGCTTCTTCTGCCTCTTTTTCCACTCGGAGAAGAGGCTGCGGGCCGCCTTGGATAGCCTGTCGGCCTTGAAAATCTCCGACTGGGGAGGCTCTCCGCCGAACCGCTCTATCTTCTCTCCATGGTCCTTCCACTCTGAAAGGAACCTCTCCATGGTCGAGGGAAGCTGGACGACCGGGACCGAGAAGACCTCGGCCGCCCTCTTCAGGTCCTCTTCGGAGTAGCCCGTGGCCGCGGTCTCGCAGCCCAGGCTGCTGAGGGGCCCGAGCGCCTTGCCGTATATGTCCTTCCCCTTCTCTTTGGCCTCCTTGGCCCTTTCGCCGGCGACGAACTCCAGCCTCACCACACCGTCCTGTATCTTGGTCGCGCGCAGAATCTTGACCTGGCCCATCTCCTTCGTGTTGTCGCAGTGGGTCCCTCCGCAGGCCTCCACGTCGAAGTCGCCCATCTTTATTATCCTCAGGTCTTTCTGAGGTATGGCGCCCCCTTGGTAGACGCGGAAGCCGTACTCCTGCTCGGCCCTGCCCCTCTCCACGACCGGCTTCTCTATGGGGATGCCCTTCTTTATTTCCTTGTTGACCAGTTCTTCGATTTTCTTGAGCTGGTCCTTGGTTACCGGCTTGTAATGGGTTATGTCCAGGCGGGCCTTGTCTTCCCTCACCTCGGAGCCGGCCTGCCAGACGTGGTTGCCCAGCACCTCTCTCGCCGCCCCGTTGACCAGGTGGACGGCCGAGTGGTTCTGGGCCAGCTGCTTGCGCCTGGACTTGTCCACGACTCCGTGAACCTTCTGCCCCACCCTGAATTTCGAAACTTCCCTGACTTGATGGAATATGACGTCGCCCTGTCTGTAAACATCGATTACGTCGATTCCATCCAACGTCCCGGTGTCGTGCTCCTGGCCACCGGAGGTCGGATAGAATGCCGTCCGGTCGAGAATCACCTTGTCGTCCATGAGCTTCAGGACCGTCGCGTCGAACTCGAACTCGTCCAGGTAGCAGAGCTTCTCGGTCGCGCATACGTCGGCGACCGTCTTCCCGCCCTCGCCCTCCTCCGCAAGGCTGGAGTGGTCCTCGGTCAGGCGCTCGTAGAAGTCGGGGGGCGTCTCAAGGTCCGGTTTGTACTTCCTTATCTCCTCGGGGGTTATGCCCTGGGACTCGTAGAGCTTCGTCAGGAGGGCGTCGTCGAATTTTGTTTGCTTTTGGACCAGGGAGGTGATGGTGCTCTTTATCTTCTTTCGAGTCTGCTCGAACTTCCTCTTCTCGGAATCGACTATGTTCTGCATGCTGTCCAGCTCGGTCTGCAGCTCCGGGAACATGGGCTTGAGATAACCGGCATGCCATCGCGCGATTTCCGTCAAATCAAAGCCTAGGTCGTACTCGTCTATGAAGCTCAGCGCGCGCCTCAGTACCACTCGCAGGTTGTAGCCCCCGCCTACATTGGATGGAATTCCGCCGTCCGTTATGGCGAACAGCAGGGTGCGGGAGTGGTCGGCTATGGCGTAGACCGCCTGCAGAGGCTCTATGGTGTCCCTAAGCTCCTCCTGCGAGAGGCCCACGTAGTCGGCCACCTTCTTCTTCGCCTTGGCGATGTCCTTGACCTCTCCCAGGTCAAGCGAGCCGGCGACTTTGGAGTATTTGTCGAATACGCTCTGGTCCACCTTGACGCCCGACTTCCTTTTGAGCTTCTCGGTGACCGGTCCGAAAAGCGAGTCGTAGCTGGCGGGTGTGGCGTTGGAGAACCAGACCAGACGCTCGTGGCCCCAGCCCACGTCTATGACCTTCATGTCCAGCTCTTTGAACCAGTCGCCCTCCTTCTGGAACTGCATGAAGACGGAATTGACCAGCTCAAGGCCCTTCGAGAAGGTCTCCATGCACGGTCCGAAGGCGGAGAAATCGGGCATGGCCCAGATGTCCTCCTGGTAGACCAGCTCCTCTGCGGGTATGCCCATCTCGCCGTTCAAAAACTCGAAGTTCAGCTCGAGGCAGCGCTCCTTGAAATAGGCGCCCTTCTCCTTGGGGTGGCCGAAGGCGTGCTGGCCGCTCATGATGAAAGAGGTGAGGTGCTTGCCGGTTATGCCCACGTTCTGGATGTCGGGGAACCGCAGGCAGACCTGCGGGACCACCAGCGGGTTGGCCGGGTAGACGAAGTTCATGTTGCCGTT
>CAZTIX010000078.1:2444-4725 GCA_964613935.1 uncultured archaeon | reverse complement strand
GGGCTCTTCTTCGAAGAACTTGAGCTCTCCCTTGAGACCTGTGAAGTCTCCGGCAGCCATTCGCGAGCCGTACCTGCTGTCCCTCGAGGCTATTTTTCTCATGAACTCCTCTATGTGCTTGGGGTCCCGTATGCCTGACCTCAGGGCCAGGCGAAGGAAGGCCTGGGCGGTTATGTGGGCATAGTCGTCCGTCCCGTATCGGGCCATCTCGGAGCCGTAGAGCCTGGCCATCTCTTCGCGCAGCCTCATAGTCTCCGAGTGGCTGGGTCGGGAATTTCCGGAGGCGCGCTCCGCAAAAGCCCGCAGCTTTTCCAAGAACGGGTCCATAGTGTGGAAGCTGCTGAGATGCTCTTCCAGAACGTCATGCCTCCCCGTATTGTGCAGGAAGCGTATCTTGTTCAGGAAGTCGAAGACGTCGCCGTAGGTCGGGACGTGCGTAAGCCCTCGCTCCTTCCTGAAGGCGTCAAAGACTACGTGGCCGGCCTCGCCGGCCAGGACGTGCGGGCGTCCGGCATATGCCGCCTCGCCTATCTTGACCTTGGGTTTGCGGAGCAGGCGGGGATATACTCTGGCTACATGGCCCCTTGCCAGGACGAACTTGTATTTGGGTGTTCTCTCAAGGCCGAGGACCTTGGAGAGGCCAGTCACCTCGCCGTGGAACTCCCGCCCGATTCGCCTTCTGGCCTCAGCCCTCCGTCTGCTGAATAGCGGCATGGGTCTGTTAAGGGAATTAATTACTTAAATTCACATAACGGATAAATTAACGATGGCGACGTACAAGGAAGCCGGGGTGGACATCGAAGCAGAGGACAATGCCATAAAGGGCATGCTGTCCGCGCTCAAGACCGGGCTGTCCGGCCACTTCGCCGGGGTGGTGGAGTTCGGCGACTATTACCTCTCCATGTGCACGGACGGCGTCGGAAGCAAGGTCCTTGTCGCGGAGCATCTGGAAAAGTTCGACACCGTGGGCATAGACATGGTGGCCATGAACGTGAACGACGTCATCTGCATCGGCGCCAAGCCCATCGCGCTGGTCGATTATCTCGCAGTCGAGAAGATTGATGAAAAGAAAATCAGCGAGATAATGAAGGGAGTCGCCGAGGGCGCCAAGCAAGCCGGCTGCGAGGTCATCAGCGGCGAGACCGCGACCCTGCCCGAGGTCATAAACGGCTTCGACCTGGCCGGGACGTGTTTGGGGGCGGTGAAGAAGGACGAGATCGTGACGGGCGAGAATATCAGGGAGGGCGACGCAATAATAGGCCTCGAGTCCAGCGGCGTCCACTCCAACGGCCTGACGCTCGCGCGCAAGGTTCTGGACTTGGATTCATGGGGCGAAGAGCTCCTGACACCGACCCGCATCTACGTCAAAGAGGTCCTCTCGGCCATAACGCCCGGGGTCCACGGACTGTCCCACATCACCGGCGGGGGGCTGAAGAAGCTCAAGCGCATCCTGCCCGACGGCCTGGGCGCTGAGATAACCGACCCGCTGGAGCCGCAGGAGGTCTTCGGGGAGATTCAAAGGCGGGGCAGGGTCTCCGACCGGGAGATGCACAAAACCTTCAACATGGGCATGGGCTTCGCCATAGTCTGCGAGCCGGAGGCCGTGGAGGGCATCATCGACGGCCTGAAGACGAACGCGAAAGTCGTCGGCAGGGTGGTCAAGGGTGGAGGCGTGGGAGTGCAAGGAAAGAAGGTGGAAAAAGCCATCTTACAAGCGCAGGCAGCTCGGTCTTGACAAAAATATGGTTTGCTGTAAGGAGCGCCCCCAGGCGCGGGGCATTGTGATAGATAAGAGGGGCGTAACAGTCCCGGACGTTGGACTGTCCGAGTACATAAACTTTCAGGGAAAAATTGTTCCCCACAGCTTTGGAAGAAATTCCGGAAAGCGTGCACGTGGAAATAGACCTGCAAACATAGAAAGAAAAAACAGGGCAACAATTAAATAAAGAAAAGGCGCTAATCCTTTTGCAATGGCAAAAAGAAAAAGAGCAAGGCCGGCTCCCTACATGGGGCGAATGGGGGAGGGGAAGCAAGATTTGCAAAGGAGAAATGCAATCAGCAGGCTCTTCCTGGACGCAAAGGCAAAAAGGCCAAGCGTTCGGGAACTGGCTGAAAGATTCAATGTGCCCACGTCAGCCATACGCCGCGACCTGGAAGCAGTGGGAAAATGGCACAATCTCCGGGCAAGCAGCATAAGGGAAGACATGCAAAATCAAAGGGAAGCCAGGCTAAGGAAAAGGCGGCGCAAGATAGGAGCAAAGCTGCCCGCTTACGCCAAGGA
>CAZTIX010000078.1:0-2434 GCA_964613935.1 uncultured archaeon | reverse complement strand
AGGAAATTCGCCGCATGATCCAGGAATCTGGGCTGACGCCAAAGCAAAAGCATGCAATGGAGCTATGGCTTGTTGAAGGTATGACGCACGGGCAGATAGGGGAGGAGACAGGAAAATGCGCTTCAACTGCGGCCGGCCTCATTGAAAGGGGAAAGAAGAAACTGCGACAAGAGACAAAAGAAAAGGAAAGTGAGGCGGGAAAAAAGCGCTCTGAAGAGAGGGAAGCTCAAAGAAGGGCTAAGGGAGGCACGCTGTTTGGCACTCGGCTTAACGCAACTGAAAGAAATGTAATGGAGCTTTTTTTGGGAAAAAAAGCCTTTGGGCAGATTGCAAGGGAAATGAGAATTCCGGAAAGCCGGGTTGTGCAAATCGTCAGGAAAATGAGGCAAAAGGCAAGCCCTGGACTCAAGAAAGCAATAGATAAAAGGCTGGGCAGATGACAAAGGGGGAAGAGGGAGGGCTGCGGCTGCCCTTAAATAGTTTTTTACACCAAAGTTATGGGGGCTTGAAAATGCGGATTTTTCTGGGAGCGGACCGCTTCCTGGGTTTCGCTGGGCCGATGGCCGGAGTCCGCGACAAGCTTGCGGGCCAAGCCGACCTGGCAGCGGTCTTTTATCCCGCGATTCTCTAAGTTAGAGAATTCAAAAATGGACTTCCCCAAGCTTTTCACGGTCGGGCCCGTCTATGTGCGCGACGAGGTGCGCGAGGAGATGGGCAGGCAAATGTTCAGCCACCGCAGCTCGGAGTATGTCGACCTGCACAGCGGCCTCATCCCGAAGGTGCAGAAACTTCTCCAGACGGAGAATCCCACTTTCATCTATCCTTCATCTGCGACCGGCGTGTGGGAGTCCTGCGCGCGCAATGTTGTTGAAAAGAAGGCCCTCAGCTGCGTGAGCGGCGCCTTCTCCAAGCGCTTCGGAAAAGTCATAGAGGCCAACGGCAAGGAAGTCGAGGTCCTGGAGAAGCCGATGGGCCAGGCCATCCTGCCGGAGGAGCTGGACACCGCCCTCTCCAAGAGCGACGCCGATTCGGTGTCAATAGTCCACAACGAGACGTCCACCGGAGTCATGAACCCTCTCAGGGAGCTGGCCAAGGTCTGCAACGACCATGATGTCGCGAGCATGGTGGACGTAGTCTCCTCGGTGGGCGGAGCGCCCGTCGAGGTGGACAAGTGGGGCATCGACGTGTGTCTTTTCTCCGTTCAAAAATGTCTGGCCGTGCCGCCCGGTCTTGCCTGCGCGTCCGTGAGCGAGCGGGCTCTGAATCGCTCCGAGAAGGCGGAGAACAAAGGCTATTACTTCGACATGAAGCTGCTGGAAAAATACCACCTCAAGGACAACACCCCCGCCACGCCGCCGATACCCCAGATATTCGCCCTGTCCAAGGCGCTGGACCTCATCTTCGAGGAGGGCCTTGAGAACGTCTGGGCCCGCCACAAGAAGGTCTCCGACTTCGTCAAGAAGCGGTGCACGGAGGGCATGGGCTTCGAGCTGTTCCCCGACGCGAAATACGCGTCGCAGACCCTGAGCTGCATAAGCACCAAGGAGAAGGGCATCAACGCCAAGGAGCTGCTGGCTAAGATGAAGGCCAAAGGCTACATCGTCGGCTCCGGCTACGGGAAGCTGAAGGAGGAGAGCTTCCGCGTGGGCAACATGGGCAATGTCCATATGGGCGACGCCGAGGAGATGCTCGAGGTCACGGAGAAGACCCTGAAGACTCTCTAGCCTCTCCGCCCGCACTCCCTCAGTCCACTATCGTGGGCGGGTCCGGCGGGTCCATCATCTCGTAGATGCTCTCGAGCTTTATCGCGTTGGAAGTGTCATCGACTATCGACATGTCCGGGTTTATGACCACCCTCCTGCTCCAGCTCCTGTATCGCTTGTGGTCGTTGGAGTATTGAGAGTAGAGATAGCCGGTCAGCACCGCGAAGACCGCGGCCACAAGGGGCTGCCCGCAGAGGAGGGACAGCCCGGCTATGGAGAAGGTTCCGGCCGCCTTGCTGAAGGACCAGTACGAGCCGTATCTCTTGGATTGTATGCGGTTGTGCACGCCCTCCACGGTCTCGGGCACCATCACCGGTATGTATTTCTTCTTTGGGGTTGAAGGCTCGCTCTCCTCTTCGGGCTGCGCCCGCGGAGCCGGCTCCGCGACCGGCTCGGGCTCCGGCTTCAGTTCTGAGAGCGCCTCGGCCGCCTTGTCGGCGGCCTCTTTCCTGTAAGCGAAGCGCTCCCGTATCTGTTCTGCCCGATCCGTCAAAGAGTTCCCTGGGCTCATTTCACCTTTAGGTTCGGTATCAGGACCTTCCTGCCGCCGAATATGTCCCTGTAGTTGCCGTATATGCCTATGTAGTTTCTGAAGTAGTAGGCGCAGACTCCGAAGGAGAATACCGCCGGCAGGGTGGCGCCGCGAGAGAGCAGCAGCAGGGTCGCGAAGA
>CAZTIX010000077.1:0-4735 GCA_964613935.1 uncultured archaeon | reverse complement strand
GCCGGACTTTCGCCTGTTCGCAGGCTTTCTCTTTTTCCGAGCCTTCTTCCTCTTGCCTGAGGCGGGCTTTTTCCCGGACGGGCGCTTCTTGCCTGCCATGCTGTATTTATGGAAGGTCCCCTAAAAAGGTTTTTTAGCCTTCAGGAGCAAGGATATGCGAGATGAGCCCGAGGAGCTCCTCCCCGAGGAAAAGGGCAGCGAGATTTTATACTAAGCACCAAGACAGGAGGCCAATCTCTGGAGCCAATCCCGGCAGTCTCCGATTCAACCGCGGGGCGGGCCGAGCCTCCAAGAGGAGGGCCCCCCCGGCCTTCATGCGGAGCATGCCTGCTAGACACAGGGCCCTGCCTCCCGGCATGGAGGCCGCCCGGAGGCCGAAGAGGAACTCCGGACCGACGGCCTGGATAAACGTCCCGCGAGGAAAGAAGCCGCCTGGAAGGATACTCGACCGCCGGACAGGGAAGGTTCTGGAGCGGGTCGAGAAGTGAGCTAATAATACGCTGGATTCCCGGCTGCTGAAGGACCCCCACGTCCTTTTAGTCCAAGACCTGTCACTGGCCGAAGCGGCGGGGATGGAGGCCTCCGGCAAGATTGCTCCGGGCCGGGAGAGGATGGGAGAAACGCTCAGAGCCCCGCCCGACGGAAAAAAGGTTTTCTGACGCATGTCCGGGGCGCGCTTTACTCAGGGAACCCGTCGCCCAAAGCGAAATAGGCAAAAATCTACCCCAACAGCCAAACTATCGCACGTGCGAGAGTTTAGGTCTCGCAGCGCCTGAAGCCCCCCGGGCAGCCAGCTCCGGCGAGAGCGCCCGCCCGCGGATTGCCCCGTCTAACTGCCAGACGAAGCGAAGTTTTTGTATTCTTTTATTCAAATTAAAGAAGATTTCTATGATCCGGCAGCCGATAATCTCGGTCCTGGGCCACGTGGACCACGGGAAGACCAGCTTCCTCGACAAGGTCAGGGAGAGCTCGGTCGCCGCGCGCGAGGCCGGCGGGATAACGCAGCACATAGGGGCGACCGAGGTCCCCATCGACGTAGTGAAGAAGATCTGCGGAAGGATGCTGGAGTCCATGAAGGTCAAGGCCACCATCCCCGGCCTGCTGTTCGTGGACACCCCCGGCCACGAGGCCTTCACCAATCTGAGAAAGCGCGGCGGCAGCATCGCCGACCTGGCGGTCCTGGTAGTGGACGTCCGGGAGGGCTTCATGCCCCAGACCACCGAGGCCCTCGAGATACTCAAGAGCTACAAGACCCCCTTCATAATAGTCGCCAACAAGGCGGACCTGCTGACAGGATGGCGCGACACGGGGCAGTACTGCTTCCTCAAGGCCTACAGGCAGCAGCAGGACTTCACCCGCAAGGAGCTGGACAAGAAGACCTACGAGCTCATCGGCCACCTGAGCGAGATGGGCATCCAGTCCGAGCGCTTCGACCGGGTTGAGGACTTCACCAAGCAGGTCAGCATAGTGCCCATGTCCGCCAAGACGGGCGAGGGCGTCGCCGAGGCGCTGATGGTCCTGACCGGGCTGTCCCAGCGCTACCTGGAGAAGAGCCTCCAGATAGAGGTCAAGGGGCCGGGGAAGGCAAGCATCCTGGAGGTCAAGGAGGAGAAGGGTTTCGGCACCAGCCTCGACCTCATACTCTACGACGGCACCATCAGGCGCGGTGACCCGGTAGTCCTCAGCGGCCGAAACGGGCCCATCGAGACGAAGGTCAAGGCCCTCCTCAAGCCGAAGCCGCTGGACGAGATGCGCGACCCCAAGGACCGCTTCGACAACATCCAGTCCGTCTCCGCGGCCAGCGGGCTGAAGATGGTGGGGCCTGGAATAGAGGAGGCGCTCGCCGGCGGCCAGGTCTACGTGGCCGAGGGCAATGAGAAGGAGCTGAAGAAGAGGGTAGAGAAGGAGCTGGAGGCCATACGCTTCGACAAGGAGAACGTCGGGGTCATAGTGCGCGCGGACACCCTCGGCAGCCTTGAGGCTATACTGGGCATGCTGAAGAAGATGGAGATACCGGTCAGGAAGGCCGACATCGGCTCGGTGACGAAGGCCGATTTGATGGAGGCGGAGTCCATCGCGAAGGAGAACCCGGAGCACGGGGTTGTCATGGCCTTCAATGCGCCGGTCCCCCCGGACATCGCGCGATACGCGAAGAATTCCCGCATAACCGTACTGGAAGGCGAGGTCATCTACAAGATAATCGAGGACTTCGAGGAGTGGGTCAAGGAGGTCAAGCGCCGGCAGGAGATGGCCATGTTCGACACAATACCCTTCCCGGCCGAGCTCAAGTTCCTGGAGGGCTGCACCTTCCGCCGCTCGGGGCCCGCAATAATCGGCATGGCGGTGATAAAGGGCAGGATTAGGCCCGGCTATCCGCTGATGAAGGAGGACGGAACCAAGGTCGGGGAAATCCAGTCCCTGCGGGAGAAGGACAAGAAGCTGGAGGAGGCCAAGAAGGGAGACGAGATTGCGGTCGCCATAGACGGGCCCCTGGTGGGCCGGCAAATCGAGGAGGGGGACATCCTCTACACCCGCATCACGTTCGGCCAGTACGAGCAGATTTTCAAGAAGGGCAGGAAGTTCCTCAACGGCGAGGAGGAAGAGCTGCTGAAGAAGATAGCCGATATTGTGAGGAAGGCGAAATAACCCTATTTGCCCTGTCCCTTGGACAGTTGCTGTATCCTCATCTGCCTTCTGGCGCTTAGGGAGGACACCCTGTGCACCTTGGCCCCCAGGTTCTCCAGGCGGTCGAGCAGGCCCCTAACGTCCGGGTGCTCTCGAGTCCTTCCCTGAGTTTTTAATCCCTCTACTTGTTCCCAAATCTCTGCTCTCTTCCGTTCCAGCTCCCCTATCCTTTTGGCGGCATTTCTTTGCCGGGCCCTGAGGCGGTTAATCCTCGTTGCCCTTTTGGGAGCCTTTTCCCGTTTGTTCTTTCCTTTACCCTTGCCCATCTTTGGCCGGTTATGTCCGCAAGTAATTGAGCCCTAAGAGATAAAAATCACCATTAAGAATAAAATCAGTCGTCTCGTATGCCGAGCCTTTTAAGCATCCGGGCCCTCATGCCGTCGCGCTCCTTGGCCCCCTGGGGCCTCAGGTCTCCGTAATCGGCTTCCCTCGAGGGCATTCGGAAGAAAACGCCGGGTCCCACGCGGACTATCGCGGGCTCCAGCCGGGAGGGCTTTCCCGCCCTCCAGTTGGCCATATAGGCGTTCCAGAAGCGGTTGCGCAGCATGTCCCTGCGCTCGTCGTCGCGCAGAAGCCCCAGCCGCCTGGCGTCCGCGCTAACCGTGCGGACGTCATCGGCGAACGTCTTTTTGATTGTATTGTCATCCGGCATGTCCCCCGCGTATCCGAAGGACTCACCGTCCACGTACATCACGTTCTCCGGAGAGAACCTGTTCGCTCTCCATTGGCGGTGGACGAGGATGTTCGCCAGGGTCGGGTCCCCGTGTATTCCCCTCCTCCGGTGCATGTATCCCATGGCAAAGCCCAGCTCCTCCATCAGCTGTCGCCTCTCTTCCTTGCTCATGCCCCCAAAATCGAGCCGGTTGAGAGAGACATAATCGGCAGGCATCTTGGTGAACAGCCTGGCCCACCTGTTGTTGGCCCGCCACCTCCCCCTCTTCCTGCTGTACCCTGCCGAAAGGTCGTCCCTCAGGGGTCTGACCGTCGGTATGAACAGTCCTTTCCTGAAGAACGTCAGATTCTCCGCCTCTCTTCTGGCGGCCGTGGGGCCGAAGACCGCGTCCCCGGAGCGGTAGTATTTCAGGGCCACTCTTCCGGGCAGTTGGAACACGTGGTGCCTGGAGTCAAATCCCCTCCTCAACGGGACGATGCTGGAGTCGGGGGGCCTGCTCAAAGCCCGCAGATTCCGGAAGCCCCCCCGGTTTTTCTCCTCTCTTGGAGACGCCCCCGTGCCCTTCTTGAACGTGCTTATGGCCATCCCCATGGGAATCTCGCGCCCGCCGTATCGCATGGGAGGTATCCTCTTCGCTCCCCTCTCGATGTTGCCTGCCCCTATAAGTCCTTCTATGAACTTAGAGGCGTCTCCCCATTTCACTTCCTCGGGCGGACGCGCTTCTGATATGCCCTTTCCGCGGGGAGGCCTTCTAAGGGGCGCTTTCTTTTTGGTCTTGCCGCGCTTGGAGCCGGATTTTCTCCCCTCTCGTCGGGCCATGGGCTATATACGGAGATAATTCATAAAAATCCTTATATACTCCCTCCTTCTAATATCCCTCCTTCTAATAAACCGCTTTTTCTAAAGCGATAAACACAAAATGGAATCTTCACCAAAGGTGAAGGGACTCTTTTGTTTTTAATAAGAACGAAGCACAAACACAAAAACAAAAAAATGGAAGCGAAGGTAGTTGTCGGGACCAAGACTGGAAAGTCTTACAACGTGGAAGCGAAGGAGGACTCGGCTGCTGTTTTCATCGGCAAGAGAATCGGGGACACCGTGAACCTGACGCCCCTCGGGCTGAAGGGATACGAGGTCCGGATTACCGGTGGATCAGACAGGTCCGGGTTCCCGATGAGGAAGGACGTGCACAGGGCCGGCAGAGCCAAGGCCCTCATGTCCGGCCGGACGCAGGGCTACAAGGCCAAGGAGCGGGGCCTCCGGGTCCGCAAGACGGTGGTGGGGGACGTGATAAACGACGACATATCCCAGCTAAACACAACAGTCGTCAAGAAGGGCAAGGACTTCACCGTCCTGGATGTCACGCTCGAGCAGGGC